>JANXOO010000675.1 GCA_025353525.1 Schlesneria sp.
CGATCGTGAAGTAGACTTCACCTGCTTCGTCTTCACCGTAACTGATGACGGCCAGCGGAGCACCCTGGTACGTAATCGACCGGTTGGCGACGACCGATTTCTTCGCTTCGTCATATTTCAGGGCCCACATTCGGCCCGACACGTAATCGGCATACAGATAGTGACCGGCCAGTGCCGGGAGTTTCTTGCCGCGATAGACGTGTCCACCCGTAATCGACTTGCCGACATCGTGATTGTATTCCCAGATCGGTTCGATCATCCCTGGTCCGTTACTGGTGCTGTTCGGTGCAAATTCATGTTTTGATTCGCGAAGATTCCAGCCGTAGTTTCCACCTTTGGTGATGAGGTCGATTTCTTCCCACAAGTTCTGTCCAACATCTGCGGCCCACAACTGGCCGGTCTGGCGGTCGAACGACATGCGCCAGATATTACGAACTCCGTAAGCATAGATTTCTGGTCGAGCGATCGGCTGAAAGTTGGCCAGGCGACCGACGAACGGGTTGTCCTTGGGAATGCCATATTTCAAATTCGGATCTTTGCGATCGACATCGATTCGAAGGACTTTTCCGAGAAGCGTTTGCAGGTTTTGACCATTGCCATGCGGATCGTTAAACGCACCTCCGTCACCGAGCGCGATGTAGAGAAATCCGTCCGGTCCGAAACAGATTGTGCCACCCTTGTGGTTCCAATAGGGGTGCGTGACGGAAAGCAATTGTTCTTCGCTGTTCGGATCGGCCTGATCGGGATTGGATTTAGACGCCTTGAAACGCGAGACAACGGTTGTATGCGGGGCATCCTTCGTCGTGTAATAAACGAAGAACTCGCCGTTCTTCTTGTAGTTCGGATGAAAGGCCATCCCCAGAAAACCTTCTTCATTTTCCTTGTCGATGTAGACGACCTTTTTGGAAATGTCGAGAAAGACGGTTGTCTCTTTCGAATCGCGTTTGAAAACGTGAATGATTCCCTGTTGTTGAGGGACGAAGATTCGATCCGAGCCGTCTCCGGCGTTTGTCAGCAGGATCGGACGAAGAGGTGCGACGCGCCCATCGTCGCTCTCGGGCTTCCAGCCAGACCATTTCAGGTCACCGAACACGACAACCGGTTCAAGATCCAGTGGCGATTCGTCGATCTGAGCGAACAAACGTCCGGACCACACGAACGCAATAGCGGCGACAAGCAGGATAAGACGATTCACGTTGACAATTCCCAGGTGAGAGGAACCAGAGCAAATGAAGCACCGTCCGAACGGGTGCTTTTTCCGGATTGAAAAATGCCCGAATCGACGAAAACTTTCAAAAGAACGCGAGCTTCCGAAGATCAGGATGGAACATCCATGACAGGATGTTCCCAGATGCAGTCAATTTTGGCAATTGTCCGAAGCACGCTGATCGAAGCACACCCGCGCAGCTGCAAGTCGCCTGCTGTCCCGGAAAAAATAAAGGGACATTCTACTTATTGCAAAAATAGAATGTCCCCTTTGTTTTTTCCCGGTTCAGCCACTTGGCCACAACGGCATTGTTTTTAACATCTGTTCTTTCGGCGAATCTACGCCAGGTACGGACTGATTGCTGATCGAAGTGTACTTGCCCATAGATCGGCTTGGGCATCCAGAGAACGAGCCTGCTGCACGTAGGACCGCAGTTCTTCCCTGTGCGCGGCAAAGCGAGGCCAATCGTCGAGTACATCGCGGATCCTCTGTTCCAGGTCCGAAAAGTCCGGTTCGCAGGCGACATAGTGACGATCGTCAAGTGGAAGCCACGAATCGATAAAGTCGGTGCGAGGCTTGATGAGCACGCAGCCCGCCAACAGTGCCTCATAATCGCGATGACAGGTTTCGCCCCACCCCCAGGGTGATACGCAAATCCGACACCGTCGCATCAAATCCTGAAAGGTATCTACGGAGTAGATGCGTCCGCGGCCCAAAACGATTTGTAGTCCCGATATTTGCTCGAGTCGATTCAGCGCTTCGCGACGGTGCCAACTGATGATCGGGCAGGTGTAGTCGACCGTGACGGCGCAAAATACGTCGATCGTACGTTGTTTTGACTCACGGCCACCATTCATGGCGAGCGGGCCGCACTGGTCGAAGGCCCAATACCCGGGCCCTGTCAACAGCTTGTCAAACTCATCGCTGGTGAAACGGTTTCGGTCGGACATCGGTTGGACGGTCGAATGTCCCGGTTCACGTTGTGCGATGCGACTTGAGTGTTCCGACTGGTCGGCAATCAGTGCGTTATAAGTCTCGACCGACGTATACCGCGAGATCTTTATCACGCCTGCCAGCAACGCTTTCTTCATCCATTGGTCGGCGTCATGTGCGTCCTGCAAGAATCGCCAATACAGAAATCCGCCGTCTGAGCGATCGACCATCACAATCGGGCGATCCGTCGCGATGGGACCCCGATCGCTGTCGGCCAGGATAAAGTCCCCCTCACGAGCATCAATGTCAATCTGCCTGTCGAGCAGCATTTCGCGCACGCGAGCCAGAGGAACCATGTATTCGTCGTGTTGATCGAGGACGCGAGAAAAATCGATGTCCGTTTGAAAACGAATCACGAGGCCCTCGATTGCCGAATCGGATCAAGCAGTTGGGTTAGCAAGTGGGTGTAGTCGCGCGCCATCCGGTCCGAATACCCAAACTGCTCGGCACGGCTGCGCCCCTCCGCAGCAACAGCAGCACGCCAGGTGGAGAAACGAACGAGTTTGTCGAGCACCGAAGCGATGCCGGACGGCGATCCGTCATGTAGCAAGCCGCTGATTCGGTCTTCGATCACTTCGCAAGCTGATCCCACAGGAGTACTCAGTACGGGCTTTCCGCTGAGCATCGCTTCGAGCATTACTAATGAAAAACCTTCCTGATTCGAGGCCAGGCAGACCGCGTCGACTGCGGAGTACAAGTCGCCGAGATTTCCATCAGCCGCTGTGAAACGGGCTCGACCGGGAATCTGCTCGTCGGCACGTTGTCGCAAATCGTTTTCCAAAGGGCCTCGGCCCACGAAGATCACTTTGACATTTTCCGGCAAGAGTGCCACTGCGTCGATGATCGTACTGATCCGTTTTTCCGTCGCAAGTCGCCCGAAGAATCCCACCACAAAGTCGTTTTCGCAAATGCCAAAACTGTTGCGAACTTCTGTACGAGAATGCTTGCTTACGATTCGACCTGCATCGATACCATTGTAGATCACGGTGGACGGGACATCGGCGCAGATCAGGCGTTGGACACGATGACTGACGGCAACGGCATGGTCAATACAATGTCCGCTCCGTTCGAGGAACCGACGATTCCACGGCCCGTCGCCGTGAACGACTTGAACTGAGACGGCCCGGGGCCGTTTGGTCAGGTATTGTCGAAGTTCCAGCCCCCAACTCAGAAGAACGTCGGCTTCTTCGGCGGCATTATTCAAACTTTCCGCCCCACCGGCCTCGACGGTGATCCCACACCCGGTGAGATCTGCCACATAGTCGGGATCGACGTGTTTTGGGTTGACCGCGACATGGCGAACGATCTCAACTTCCTTTGGATCGAGCGACTTCGCGAGATCGATCAGCCATTGCTCGGCTCCGCCACGGCAGAGATGCGGACCGGCATGAATCACTTTAATCGGTCGACCGAGCTGTGCTTTGGGCCGCCTGGCAAGGTCGTGCCGGGACGGATCAGGAAAGCCCGTCATGACTTCTGCTCGGCAAACGTCATCATCGCCTGGATGTGATGCAAATTCGTAGTAAGGTTTACGTCCGCCGACGATGAATGACGAGGCGATCGGCGAGTCGAAGAATTCGTAGTACGGGCTCTGATGTTGCAACGCCTGACGAGTATTTTTTCGCGACTCCAAAAACTCGTAGTAGATCGGATGAACTGCCGCCGGGTCGTCCATCGTCGAACCTGGCGGGGTCGCGAATGGCTGCTCTGAAACGTTGGCGGGGACGAACCCGCCATTGTATTGATATTTCATCTGGCCCGACTTTCTCAAACGGCGATCGCACGCATGCTTGCGAGTGATTGCCACGAATTTCAAAACTTTGCCTTCGGAGCCATCGCTCCGACATAAGGCGGCAGACCTTCACCCGCACCGCCAGTCGCAGACCGACCTCCGTCAATCGGCCTTAAAAAACCGGCAGAACTCTTTTCCTCCGATTCCAATCCCGCGTCCCGCACCGTACTGCCGAACGCCTCGGGTTGAAATTCAACCGTCAAATTCCGATCTTCGATCAGGTTGTGATCGAACTGCCACATGCCGGGCTTTTGGATCAGGTTACCTGTCCATTCCGGAAACGCGGCCGAAACGATGAGGTTGTTACTGACCCGACCTTTGTAGTCGTTGCGATCCGGCCCGAAGCCAATCCATCCCGTGACGCGAAAGAACGTATTGTTACAAATCGAGATCGCGTCACTGGCGGAACTTCCCTGAAGATTGATCTCCACGGCCTTTCCATCAAAGAAAACGTTGTGCTCAATCCGAACGTTTATAACCGCGTGCATCAGTGCAAGGTGAGTTCCATGTCCCTGAAACTGGTTACCGTCAAAAAAGATATTTTGTGCTTCAATGGCGGATTCCACATCGTCTCGCCCGCAAAATACGCCATATTTTTCGGTAAAAATCTGGCACAGTCGCAGAACCACCGGTTTGTCGTAAGTCCCGCGGCATTCCCGGCAAATCATGACATTGGCCCAAGTCCCGCCCGCAGGCTGCGAGATCACAAGATCGAATAATTCCGTTCCCGCAAGATCGCCCTTCAATTGGACCGCATGATGTTCGTCACCGCCCCGGATGTGAAAGCCTTCGATTCGAACATCTCGAGTTCCTTCAATAGACACGGTCGCGATCCGGCCTCCAGGTCGAGTGTTTTTCAAGGTCGCGTGTTTTGGCGAATACAACCGGATTTGACGCAGCCTCACCGGTTCATCAATGACCACACTGCCGTCATATTCGCCATCGTCGGTCACAAGGATTTCATCGCCCGGTCCCGCTTGCTTCAGTGCTTCGACAATCGACTGAAAATCGGCGCGGCCATTCGACGCAACGGTCCATTGATGAGTTCCCGGTTGCCCGATTTGAGGCACGAGAATCGTCGGACTCTCGGCAATTGGGGGTATGGAGTCGACCGCACTCTCTGTTGGGACAAACGGGGCAATGGAAGCACGAGAGTCAGAATCGGTGGCAGGATCGACATTCGGACGACGATTGCCGAATTGGATCGCCAACGCAACAACCGTAGCTGGTATCAACAGGATCGCCGCCAGGTACCTGCGACGCACGGCAGTCGGTTCGGCGATGGCGACGGCAACATGATCCAGCAGCGTCAGTGCGTTGCTGCTTTCCTGGCAACAGGAAAGAGCTCGATCAACATCTGCCGCAGATTGAAACCGCGCCTCGCGATTTTTGTCGAGCAACCTTTCGACGATCGCTGAGAGTCCCGGTGGGGTCTGTTTAGCGACATCGATTAACCGCGGTGGAGCATCACCCGTGACTTTCCAGGCGGCAGTGACGACGTTCTCGGAGTGGAAGGGCGAGCGTCCCGAAATCATCGCGTAGATCAGGCACCCCAGGCTGAACAGATCGGATCGATGGTCGACTCGTTCGCCGCGAACCTGTTCCGGAGACATATAGGTCGGCGTACCGATCGGATGGCCCGTATTGGTGAGGTGCTCAACAGTGTCTCGCAGCCAGGCCAGGCCAAAATCCCCGATCCAGGCATGCGTACCAGTCTCGTTCAGAAAGATATTTGACGGCTTGATGTCTCGATGGATCACGCCGGACTGATGGGCCGTCTGCAGTCCTTGAGCCACCTGACGAGCGATACTGACGGCCCATTCGATTGTCCGATCCGGATGATGACGAATCCACGATTCGAGGTTTCCACCGGAAAGATACTGCATGACCAGATACATGCTGTCGCCGGATTCATAGACTCCCCTTACGGGGATAATATAAGGCCCTTGAATCGAGCAAACCGCTTCGACTTCCCGGATGAACCGCTTCCGGAAAGTGGCATCATTCGACAAATGCGGCGCGATCAGTTTGATCGCGACAACTTCGCCCGTTCGTCGATCTGTCGCCGAATAGACGATACCCATCCCGCCCTGGCTCAGCGGCTGATTAATGATGTAGTCGGCGAGCCCCGGAGCTTCACCCGACAGCCACGATTTCGGTAACATTGGTGTCGAGGATACCGGGATGTCGGTCGGGATCGCTGCGAAGTCCGATTCGTCGCCCATGTCTTCCCCGCACGGTCTGGATTGAAGTCATTGAAAAACCCGGCGACGAGTGGATATTGCCGCTCTGACGATGGTTCCGCTCCGAACATCGCCGCAGAATCAGGCAGGATGATACACAATTGGCCCAAGCCACGACGCGCTGGAGTTTACGGTATCGGTGTTGTTCCCAATTTGCAATTGAAAGATCTGTGGCATCATGACGCGTGTGGCATCGTGATCGCTCGTCTTTGTCCTGGAATGACTACATTGATTAGTCCGTTGCATCGCCGTCGATTTACTGGCAGCATGGCGAGATCATTTTGACAGAAGTGTAAGAGGACCTGGCTGCATGATGGATACTCGAAAACGTCGTTGTCGCTGGTTGCGAATTCTTTCGCTCGTCGTCGTGGGAATGTTCGCTCAACGAGTCATCTACGCTGATCCGCCGAACCCCGCTGTCCCACCGGGGGATTTGGGTCGCGACGTGAACCCCTTCATTGGAACGGGTGGTATTTCCTATCTCTGTGGCAATAACTTCCCTG
>JANXOO010000709.1 GCA_025353525.1 Schlesneria sp.
GCACGAACGTAGAAACGAGAAACCCCGGTCAGTCTCCCGGAATGCCCTCGTAACGTGCCTCTTCCCCTTCCTTCTCTGTGCCTCGGCGTCTCTGTGGTAAAAAATCTTCGCATTTCTCTTCAGCATATCGCCGAGCGATTCAGTCAGTTTCAGCTAAAATGGTTCCGACAGTAGATGATGCGCCGGTCCTAATGTCGTTGTCATCAAGACAGGCCAAGCGAATTCATCACCGTTCCCGCGTCTGACAGATCTTTTAATACGGCATCGGGATTGTGTTGCTGAAGTTCGCCAACGGAAAAAATACCGGTCCCGACGGCAAGCACTTTTGCTCCAATCGCACGACTGCAGCGAATATCGGACGGAGTGTCTCCGATGACCCACACCTTATTCAGGTCGACTTCGGGAAGCCGTGACCTGACCATGTGAATTGCATCGCGGGCAACATCGTCCCGGTCCACATGTTCGTCGCCGAATCCGCCAAAATCGAAATGGCTGGATAGCCCGTAATGAAGTAATTTCAAATGAGCCCCTTCAGCGAAATTTCCCGTCAAGAGACCTGCCATGACGTCGGTGCGACCACAAAGTGTATCGAGCAAGTTTTCAATTCCAGGCAATATCGAACCGCGATGGGTTTGAAGCGAGCCCGGCAGCAAACGAAAATAGCTGCTCAAATAGCGTCGCCAGTGGTCTTCGTTGACTTCGATTTGATGGAAACGAAAAAGATCCATGGCAATCGCCCGATCGGTTCGCCCGGCCACCGAAATGCCTGTGACCGGCGGGTTGGCTCCAAATTCTGAAGCCATAGAGGCTTCCATCGCCGCCTGGCCAGCTCCTCCCGCATCAATCAGCGTACCATCGATATCAAACAGCAGAACATTCATCTGTGAATTGGACCTTTTTTTCAGGAAGTCAGTCGTTTTCCGGGGTTGGATTTGAAACGGCGACGGATCTCGGGCATCAGACCATACGCAAGTGCCAGGACTTTTATAGGGTGAAGAGTCGGCGTTGTAGATTGTTGTTCCATTTGCATTTTGCAACTGCTGCATTCGGTCATGCCAAATTGGATCTTATCCGATCTCATTCGTTCGATCAGCCTGCCGCCGATCGCAATTGATTCGTCAAAATGTTCGCGAGTCAGGCCGAACGTACCCGCCATTCCCGAGCATCCGAGGTCATCATGTGACGC
This sequence comes from Schlesneria sp., assembly GCA_025353525.1. Taxonomy (GTDB): domain Bacteria; phylum Planctomycetota; class Planctomycetia; order Planctomycetales; family Planctomycetaceae; genus Schlesneria. Next base: position 1,187 of record JANXOO010000709.1, read on the forward strand.
CTGGAATCGGGGAATCGACTGACACAAATCAATCAAATGTGTTTCGGGGCCGAGCGCGCGAAGATGGCACGGCGTGTGGTAGGTGGCGACAAGCGATAACGGAGCAAAATCGGTTCGCAACTCACCTTTGGCTTTCAGGCTCGCCAGAAACTCCCCCGCCTCAATGACACGTTCTGCCACCAATGATACATCCGGATGATCGACGATTCGAGGGTACTCGAATTTCAGGCATACGGCAGCAGCGGGTTCCGTACAGACGATCGGGCATCCCTCGCGTGCGAACTCTGCAAGGATTCGGACGTTTTTCAGCGCCAGTTGGCGTGCCGCGTCAAGATCGCCTGTAGAAATGAACGCCATCCCGGACCGAACCTGGGACGGGGGAACATGAAGTTTTCGTCCGTGGTGTTCGACAATCCGGGCAAAAGCAAATCCGAGTTCCGGGTCGTGGCAGTTCGCGTAATGATCGACAAAATAAACGACAGGCGCCGGGTCACGCAGCGAGACTGGCGGAGCCGTCCATTCCCTGGGAATGCTCCTGAGAAACGTTCGGCGAGCCAGCGGTGGCAGCTTGCGATGCCGGGACACACCGAAAAAACGTTCCAGCAACCATCGGAACGATCCCGTGTTCAAAAGCGGGTTGACCAGCCATGACAGTCGGCAAAGAAAATCACCGAACGCGTGGATGCGCGAAAGAAACCACTCCGACGTTCGGGGACCGTTTGCGGTCACATACTGGGATTTGGCTTCGAGCATTAATTGGGGGACGTTGACTTCATTCGGACATTCGAGCTGGCACTGTTTGCAATTAAAACACGACCGAGACAGTTTCTGCATTTCGCTCGATGCCATCTCGTGTCCGGGCATCGAGCCGTCGACGATGGCCCGTACGGCATTTGCTTTCGCGCGCGGTGAGTATTGTTCGGCGGGCTCGGTTCGAAAGAACGGGCACATCCGCGACGCGGATTCCTGTGTCCGGCAGGCACCGCAACCGTGGCATGCGTTCGCCGTCGCGGCGAACTCGTCTGGCAACCATTTCAGTTGCAGTTCCATTGGCAGAGGTGCTGCGACTGTTTGCGGGCGAAGATGCTTGATCGTCAGATGCGGATCGTCGGTCAGCACCTTGCCGGGATTCAGCAGATTAAACGGGTCGAATTCCGTTTTGATCGCCTGGAATACTCGGTAGAGCTCGCCGTATTGAGATCGAAGAAACGCCGTCCTCGACAATCCGAGTCCATGTTCACCACTGATTGAACCGCCAACCGAAATGGCTGCGTGATACAGATCCCGGGCCAGATCTTCAACGCGCCGCGCATCGATCGGTGTTGCGAGGAATGGACGAATGTGGATCTGTCCGACTGCGGCGTGAGCATACAGCGAAACCGTTATTTCGTGCTTTTGCCAGATTCGGCGAGCCCTTGCGACAAATTCCAGCAGTGAATCGGGGGGGACAGCAATATCCTCGACAATCGGTACCGGCGACGTTTCACCGCGAGCTCGATTTAAGAGCGGTACAACCCGCGACGGCAGCGACCACAGGAATTCAATCTCGTCGACCGTTGTTGCTTCAAACAGTGTGCGTCCCGATTCTGACAGTTCGCCCAGTTGTTTCGCCAGATCGCGGGCTCGATCAACAACCTCGGATTGGCTGAAACCGGTCAATTCGACAATCAGTGCGGCCTCCGCAATCGGTGGAATCAGCGATGCAAATCGGGGGTCCAGGTCGCGAGCCAGCGTCAACAACCGGCGATCAACCAGGTCGCAGGCACTGATTTCGTGCGAGGCAATTGTTCGGACCGACCGGATGGCCGACTCGATCGAGTTGAATATGAGAAACAACGCACAGCGATGTGCGGGTAACGCTGATGTTTTCAACGTTGCCGCAGTAAACAAACCGAGAGTCCCTTCCGATCCGATCAACAATCGGGGGAGCGAAAGGTGCGAGTCCGATCGGACGCCACGCAACATGTAGCCTGCGCGGTTGCGAATCTGACTCAGCGGCTGTTTTTCGGCAATCAGCTCCGAATTGTTATCGAGCAATCGTGCGAGCCGACTGACAAGAGACCGCTTCCAGGTCGAATTTTCATCGCCCTCGGACTCATCGCTTGCGTTGTGCGAGAAATCGACCGTCTCGTTTGCAGCTTCGAAGTGCAGGCCACTTGCGGTGACGACCTCGAGACTGACGACATGGTCTCGCGTCGATCCGACGCGAATCGAATGCGATCCCGCCGCATCCAGGGCGAGCATACTTCCGATTGTGGACGTGGCGGTATTGGACGGGTCGGGGGGGAAATAGCGACCTGATTCCCGCAAAACACGATTGAGCCGCGCGTGAACGACGCCAGGCTGAACTCGAACTGTTTGCGAACCGACCTCTTCAATCGCGTGCATGTGGCGAGAGAAATCGACGACGATTCCCGAACCAAGTGCCTCACCGCCAACACTGGTACCGGCCCCGCGCGGTACGAGCGGCAAACGGTGTTCTGCGGCATAGCGAACGAGCATCAGTACGTCGTCGCGGTCTCGCGGGCATGCGACACCCAGCGGGGCGATCTGATGAAGACTTCCGTCCGTCGCGTACAGTGATCTGGAAAGGGGATCGCAGAGAATCTCCCCTCGGAAAATTCCCGCCAGATCTTCGATCAATCGCGATTGACGAACGTCCACAGCCAGAACGGCCTTCCGGTTACTGAGTTTGTCGAATTGCAAATCCTGCAGAGTCCAGGATTACGGCAGTCATCGTAACCAAACGGTTCGCTGCCAGGAATGAGGCCATCATCGATCACCGGTTCTCGTTGACGGATTTTCCAGACTCGCGGCATCGTCACCCTCGGTCCTTGCGACGCAGGCGGCAATCGCAAGGTCGCCTGTCACATTGACGACGGTCCGGCACATATCCAGGATCCGGTCAACACCCAGGACGATCCCGATCGCCGCCCCCGGTACGCCGACCGACTGCATGACCACGACGATCAATGGCAGCGAGCCACCTGGAACGCCCGCCGTTCCCACACCGGCCAGAATTGACATCAAGACCACCGTGAACTGTTGGCTGGCACTCAGGTCGACACCCATCACCTGAGCAAGGAACAGGACAACGACACCCTCGTAGAGTGCCGTGCCATTCTGGTTGCCGGTCGCTCCGACCGTCAGAACAAAATTCGAAACGCGCGTTGGCAGTTTCAGTTCTTCATCAGCAACCTTCATCGCCGTGGGGAGCGTGGCGCTCGAAGATGACGTTCCGAAAGCAACCAGCATGGCTTCGCTCACCTTCGAAAAAAAACTGATCGGAGACATCCGTGCGAAGATCATCACAACAATGCCGTAGACGACGAAGAGTTGCAGTCCCAACCCCAGAACGGCCGTGATGACGAACATGAACAGCGTCTTCAGAATATCCAGTCCCAACTGTGCCGCGAGGGCAAACACAAGGCAGCCCGCTCCGACGGGGGCAAGTTTCATCGCAAATTCGATCACGGACATGGAAATTTCATAGAGGCCCTCAAGGAAGCCGACGAACGTTTTTGTTTCGTCCGGTTTCGTGGTAATCGCCATCCCGCAAACCAGAGCGAAAACCATGACGGCCAACATCCCGTTTCCCTTGGAACTGCCATCGACTGCTCCCACCATTTCTTGCAGCGGGTTTTCCGGAAAGAGATCCACAAGCGTGTCACGGATCGCCTTCGCTTCTTTCGCTTTGTCAACTTTGTCTGATGCTCCCTTTGAGTATTGTTCGAGCAATTTCTGGCGCTGCGCTTCGCCGAGTGATTTGCCTGGCTGCATCATGCCAACCAACCCGATTCCGATCAGCACGGCCGACGACGAAAGGATTGCGGTGAAACCGAGTGTTTTGAGCCCCATTCGTCCGAGCTTGCGCAGGTCACCGATTTCAACGACGGCCAGAGCCAATGCCGAAAAGACCATCGGCACTACGACCATGAACATCAGCCGCAAAAAGACCTTCCCGACAGGTTCGGCCCAGTAAATGACAGTGTCGAGCCAGTCAATCAAGCCGTTGGAGTTCGCGTCGCCTTCGCCCCCTTTTACGGTGCCGCCGATGGAATGGGCGATCAGTCCGCCGATGATCCCCACAAGGAGTCCGATCAGGATTTTTGTGTGAAGCGGCAAGCCCCGTCCGGGTTTCCCATGGTTGCGATCGGTCGACATGAAGGCTCCTGAATTTTGGCTCTTTAACAGAAACTGTGGGTAAAGCAGCGCGTCAAATTGGATTGAAGGTGGATTTGTTGAGGAATTTCAGGACACGAAAATGACGGGCGGGGTGAGAGACAACCTGGGACATTGGGTCCCCTGGTTGCACGAGAGTATTTCCCTGTCCAGCCCTGTTTGTCACTCGTGGGGTTGCTTCCTGGCAGAGCCCCATTCCGTTTCCACAGGTGCGTCCCAGTATAGCAAAGTGTGGCGCGAGATGAATGAGTCCACGGCTGTGAGATTTCCGGTTATGAATGTGATACTGCTCGCGGTCCGGAATGAGGCTTCGTTTGTGAGTCCGCTTCCGCGTTCGAAGCGGACTGCGGACGTTTCCAGGTGTCGCTGGATTTCTCAATGGCCTCAAACCAGTCCGCGCGTGGTATCGCTTGAAAATGACGAGCGATCTGCGATAACGTCAGGCGACGACCTGAATACGAAGAATCAGGGGATTGACACCCCCGCTCGCCATGGAGATTGCTCCTGGTCGAATGTCGTTGCCTCGAAAAACTTTCATTTTGAGGAATGCCGTTGAGGGTGCCGCGAGCAGAAAAAGATTTCAATCACTTCAAAAATGCCCGCTCGAATTACTATTGTCGGAGGCGGGTTGGCCGGGCTGGCGGCGGCGGTCGCACTGACCGAACGCGGACTTCCCTGTACGCTGCTCGAATCACGTGGTCGATTGGGGGGCCGTGCAAGTTCGTTTCACGATCCGACGACCGATACTGATGTCGACAACTGTCAGCATGTCACCCTCGGTTGTTGCACGAATTTCCGCCATTTCTGTCAGACGACGGGATTGGCCGAGTTCTTCCGCCGCGAAAAGACGCTCCATTTCATCGCTCGTGATGGAAAAATCAATCCGTTCCAGGCAACGTTTTTGCCGGCTCCGTTTCACCTTGGAATTGCTTTTGGACGGTTGTCGTATCTTTCCCTGGCCGACAAAATGGCTCTCGCTCGCGGATTGAAAGAACTGGCTCGCCCGGTCAGCCCTGCCGACGAATCGCGTCCGTTTTCCGAGTGGCTGAAGCGACACCGCCAGACAGACGCCGCGATTCGCAAGTTCTGGTTTGTGGTCCTTGTCAGTGCTCTCAGCGAGTCGCTTGACCGCATCTCTGTCAGTCATGCGAGAAAAGTGTTCGTCGATGCATTCCTGGCTCATCGCGACGGGTGGTACGTTGACATACCCGTCGTGCCGCTGGAAGAACTCTATGGAGGTCGACTGACTGAATGGCTGACCGCGCGCGGGACAACGATTCGTTGTCTGGCATCGGCATCGCAAATTGAAATGGAGCATGACCGTGTGACGGCCGTTCGACTCGCGTCGGGCGAAGTCGTTGAGGGGGACGAATTCGTCGTGGCGCTTCCATTTTTTCGAGTGATGTCAGTGCTGCCTCCGGAAATCGCAAAACATCCATCGCTGCAGGGGATCGAGCAGCTTCAACCCGCTCCGATTTCGAGTATTCATCTGTGGTTCGACCGTCCGATTACCGAACTGCCACATGCCGTCTTCGTTGATCGATTGTGCCAGTGGATGTTTAATCGCACCGCGATCGGGTCGGCGACCGAGTCAAAGTCAATGCAGGGGCAACCTGCGCTCGACGGGGCACACTACTACCAGATCGTCATCAGCGCCAGTCAGG
>JANXOO010000713.1 GCA_025353525.1 Schlesneria sp.
TTTTCAAAGTATTTCTTGTATTCTGCCCATGTTGTTGCAGCGATTGTTCGCAGCTCGCCTCGAGCCAGAGCCGGTTTTAACAGGTTGGCGGCATCACCCTGTCCTGCAGATCCACCGGCCCCGATCATTGTGTGTGCTTCATCGATGAACAGGATCACCGGTTTTGGCGAGGATTTGACTTCCTTGATGACCTGCTTCAGACGATTTTCGAACTCCCCTTTGACCCCGGCCCCGGCTTGCAACAGAGCCAGATCCAGTGATCGAAGCGAGACGTTCTTCAGCGAATCGGGTACGTCTCCGGCCGCGATCCGCAACGCAAATCCTTCGACGGCGGCGGTTTTGCCGACCCCAGCCTCACCGGTGATGATCGGATTGTTCTGACGGCGGCGAGTCAGAATGTCGATCACCTGGCGAATTTCGTCGTCGCGGCCCAGCACCGGATCGATTTCGCCCGCGATGGCTCGGGCGGTCAGGTCGATCGTGTATTGATCGAGTGACGGCGTTGAACTGGCAACACCAGGCTTCCCCGAGGCAGCGTCTTTAGCGGCAGCTCGCGATCCGGCAGCCGGGGCTGACGTTTGCGACTCGATCGAATTTCCCGTCAACTGAGTCAGCGACTTCAACAGTGCTGCCCCATTCACTTTTTCGAATTCGGCAGAAATTTCGCGCGCCATTCTCAAAAACGCTTCGTCATTGACGACGGTCGCAAAAATGTGCCCAGATCGGGTTTGGGGCGCAGCAAATTCGACCGACGCCAGCATCCACGCTTCCCGTGCCAATTGAACAAGGTCGGGTGAGAGTGCGGGTGGCCGCGAGTTACCGGTTTTCAATCGATCGAGTGCCCGTGTCAGATCAGCAATCAGGCGCGAGTGATCGACGCCGAATTCGCGCAGGATCAGTGCGACGTCAGAATTGGGTACCTCCACCAGCCGCAACAGCCAATGTTCGACTTCAACGTTGTAGTTTGTACGAGAAAGGCACAACCCCGCCGCGCTTTCAAGTGTGCGACGACAGTTTTCGTTTAGGCATTCGACGAGGGCTTTCAGGTTGACGGTGACCATTTGAGCATTTCCTGCGAAAAAACGGGTGTTGAACGTCTTGGGATCGTTAAGGCTTCTCAAGCGGCGAACGGATTGTTTTACCAAATCCGACTTTTCGTACGTGATGAAGTTCGGGCTTCGATCAGAATGCGAGAATAATGAGAATTTCGCAAGTCTGCCACGTTGCGGCGTGATGAGATAAATCCGTGTGAGATAAATCCGTGTGAGATAAATGTCAGGGTGAGATAAATGTCAGGGTAAGATAAATCAGGAAGACGGGCGGGGTTTCAGCGACCAGCGGGTCGAGGATCGGTTTCCAATGAGATTTTGGCAGTACTGGCAAACTGCGGATTCCCGCAACTGCCGGTGGCTTCCCACAAATGAGAGATCGCAGGATTGCATTGATTTCCGTCGCTTGCGTTGAAGGGTTGGCGGTCTATAATCGCATGTCTTCAACTCGTTACAACTGCCATGCGCTGTGTTATGGCTTTGTGGCTGAGGCGACGGTGAACGTCCCGGACGGCGTTCCTCAGCGAGATCCTCTCAATGCAGGCGATTCAGAATTTCCGTGAATGGTGTCGCAACGTTTACGTTGCCGTGTCCACTCTGCTGCAAGGAATGTGGGTCACGATGCGGACGATGATCTGGACTTATCGTCGAAAAACGTTCACTGAAGTCTATGAATATCCGGAAGTTCCGAT
>JANXOO010000720.1 GCA_025353525.1 Schlesneria sp.
CCCAAAGCCGAGCGGATTGCGCGGCAATTACAGCGGGATCTGCACTTTGAAGTGAAAGAAAAAGAACATACGTGCCATCTGACGGAAGACGGGGTTCGCCATGCGGAAGAGCTGGCGGGTGTCGAAAGTTTCTACACTGCCGGAAATATGGAATGGCCGCATCTGCTCGACAACGCATTACGGGCACATCACCTTTACAAACGCGACGTGAACTACATCGTTCGCGGTGACGAAATCATCATCATCGACGAGCACACTGGCCGCATGATGGAAGGTCGGCAATGGAGCGACGGATTGCATCAGGCGGTCGAAGCCAAAGAAGGCGTGAAGATCAAGGAAGAGACGCAAACTCTCGCCACGATCACGCTGCAGAACTTCTTCAAACTGTACAAAAAGCTGTCGGGAATGACCGGTACGGCCATGACCGAAGCGGCCGAATTCGTGAAAATCTATAACCTCGACGTGATTTCGGTCCCGACGAACCGGCCAATGAAGCGAATCAATTATCCTGACGCCGTGTACCGTACCGAACGCGAAAAGTGGGACGCCGTCGTCGAAGAAATCAAAGAAGTACACGTTACAGGTCGGCCGGTGCTGCTCGGAACGGTCTCAATCGAGAACTCCGAAAAACTCAGCAGCAAACTGACGAAGAACGGGGTCAGGCACAAGCTGTTGAACGCCAAGCCAGACCACGCCGCTCGCGAGGCCGAAACGATCGCACAGGCAGGGCGGCTTGCCGCAGTGACGATTGCAACCAACATGGCCGGTCGCGGTACGGATATTATTCTGGGTGGAAACCCGGAATACCTCGCCTGGGACGAACTCAAGCGGATGGCAGACGCGGAGGGGCGATTGCTCTACCCGACGCGTCTCGACGTCCCCAAATCGGTGTGGGACGAACTGACGAAATCAATTGCACAGCGTGAGGGGATGGCTGACGAAGGCCGTAACGTGGCCGAACTGGGCGGACTGCACGTCATCGGCACCGAACGCCACGACTCGCGGCGTATCGACTTGCAATTGCGAGGCCGCGCAGGTCGTCAGGGCGATAATGGTTCCAGTCGCTTCTTCATTTCACTTGAAGACGATCTGATGCGCAAGTTCGGCGGCGAATGGGTTAAGGAAATGCTGTCACGACTCGGTATGCTCGAGGGCGAGCGGATCGAAAGCAAGCTCGTGACCCGGCAGATCGAGAGTTCGCAGAAGAAAGTGGAAGAGCGCTTCTTCGAGCAGCGCAAACACCTGCTCGAATACGACGAGGTGATGGACGAACAGCGCAAAAGGGTTTATTCGTATCGCCAGTCGGTTCTGGATGGCGCCAATTGCCGGATTCTGATTCTGGAAATGATCGACAAGCAACTCGCTCTCAAGACCGATTACTTTCTGAAATCGAGCTACCGCTGGGAGACTGTCGTCGCCTGGGTGAAACAGCAGTGCGGCATGGAACTGAAGCTGCGCGAAGTTCGTGATATGCAGGCCGATCAACTGGCGTCGTTCCTGAAGGATCGCGCGGACCGTCAGGCGTACGAGACGATTCGTGAGCAGATTGAAGACAGTATCCCCGAAGATGCTGATGCTCGCGAACAGAACTGGCAAGCGCTGTCGCGGTGGGCCAATTCGAATTACGGCTTGAATACGAATGAACGCGAGCTTCGCAAAGTCGGTTTTCTGAACGAAGGCGACCCGGAATCGCTCGACCAGGGAAAGCTGCACGAATACCTCTATCAACGTGCGCTCGAAACGATCAACCGGTTCGACTTCACCCCTGTCGAAGCGTTCCTCGACGAGAAGTGGGGACGACAGTCGCTGTGTGAATGGCTGATGCAGCAGTACGGGATCACGATGACTCCCGATCAGTTCGACCGGCTTTCGGCCGAAGAATCAGCGGTTCTGATCAAGCAACGTGTCGACGACCTCTATCGTCGCAAAGAGATCGACTTTCCGGTTTCCGTTGGCCTGTCGCACTATATGCAAGAGCACAATGGATTGGCCCGCTACAACCGTGATGGTTTGACCAAATGGGCTGGCGGACGATTTCGTCAAACGCTGGAACCGGATATTTTCGAGTCCCGATCGAAGGCGGACATCACTCAGCTTTTGCTGGAAACCAGTTCACAATACTTCGCAAACGGCGAAAAGGCCGTGTCAGAACTCGAACAAAAACTCGATGTGGCACGTGGCCCGCGCACGGATGCCATGCAACACAGAAACGGATCTGAACCGGCCGAAACCGACCGAGTGTCGAATGCTGCAGCAACTCGTGACCTTGTTCAATGGGCCAACGATGTATTTGAAGCGGACCTCGACCCCGAGTCGCTCGTAAAAGCCGATCGCGAAACGCTCGAACGCGAGATTCGGAACGGGTTCGAGGGGAAGTACCGATACGAAATTCATCATGCCGAACGGTCTGTCGTCCTCGAAACACTCGACACGGCGTGGAAGGATCACCTGTATTATATGGACCAGTTGAAGTCCGGGATCGGACTGGTCGGGTACGCCCAAAAGGACCCTAAAGTCGAATACCGCCGCGAAGGGATGCGCGCATTTGAACAAATGTGGGACCGGATCGCATCGCAAGTGACAGGAACGATTTTCCGAATCGCCGTAGAAATGCCTGAACCCAAAGCAGATCGATGGCAGATTACGTCTCAAGTCCACGAATCAGCGAGCAACGACACTTCGGACGATCAATCGCCGTCCGGGAATCACAGCGGCGGGAATCAACCCGGTCAGGACGGACCGGCAATCGATCCGATCCGGAATTCAGGGAGTCGCGTCGGCCGAAACGACCCCTGCCCCTGCGG
>JANXOO010000724.1 GCA_025353525.1 Schlesneria sp.
GGCAGCCGGGTCGAGCGACACCTGTTGACCTCAAAGTTCACTCGATCGATTCGATGAATCGTTCAATCTGTTCGTCGGTGATGAATTCTTCCTCGCATTGAAGGATGATGACGGCCCGATCAGTTTTTCCCTTAAAACGTCCGATGACCTGACGGTACCGAGTCGTCGTTGCCCGATCCTCACCGCGTCCGATTTCAAATTCGGCAGGAACACTCCGAATCGTCTTCCGTCGCGTCTCGCGGGATTCCAGGTTGATTTTTTTCAATTCCGGAGTGCTTCGTTCCATCAACTCTTGCAATTGCGCGTCGTTGAAAGAGCCTGGTGACCATTTGGCAAAAAATTGACCGAGTATCATCAGCCCGCGACCCTGTTTTTGTTCAAAACGGGCAACATCGAATCGAAAAATCGAATTGTCCACACTCGCACGCGACTTCCCCAAAAACTCGTCGGGAACGGTCCAGTTTGTGATCGTGGCTGCGGCCTCGATCGCACTCTCGGACGATTCAGTCACGCGAGGCTGAAACAGCGTTGCGGTCAAAAAGCAGCAGCCCGAACAAATGAAGAATACGCTACAAGACACGATCACAATGACCGACATCCGGCTGATTTTCCGCGGTTTGGACGGAGGAGCGGTCTGGTCGGAATTCGGTGTTTGGGGATTCATTCAATCGTCAATCGGTTGCCGGAGTCACAGGAGTCACAGTATATCTCGTTCGCAGCATAACAATTAACTGCCGGTCAGACTTGTCGCGTCAGCGCGCGTCCCGTGAATATACCACGCGCGGTCTGGTTTGAGGCCATTGCGAGATCCAGTGACGCCTGGAAACTTCCGCAGTCCGCTTCGAACGCGGAAGCGGACTTACAAACGAAGCCTTACTCCGGATCGTGGGCAGTATAAATCATTCCGGGCTACGGACGGAACAAGTTAGCAGCTTGTTCCGCACGATTCACTCGACTGAAGCAGGAATTGGAAGGAATCGAATGACGCTTGAAGAATTTGAAGAGCGCTTGCGGGATGGCGACAGGTGGGTCGAATTGATCGACGGGCGTTTTTCGCGACTTGATCCTCCCGACGATATGCATGGCGACATCGTTCGTAACCTGTCACTCGCACTCGCCGCTTATTTGAAACGTTCCACTGATACGACGGCCACTTTCGAGTTGCCCTTGATCGTTCGCCACAATCCGGCGACGGTCAGGTGCCCTGCCGTTTCATGTTTTCGAACGGAACCGGGCGGTCGATTTGCGGAGACTGATCGTGTACTGACGGGAACCCGACCGGTCCTCACCATTGAAATCGCCAGCAACAACGATCGCCGCGAAGCAATGAGCGAGCGAATTCGAAACTATCTCGATTGGGGAGTTGCCGCGGTTTGGGTGATTGACCCCGTGTCACGACATGTGCATCAATTCCATGGCCAAATCGCAGGACAACAATTGAAAGAACCGCAAGTGCTGCTGGGGCATCCGGTTTTGCCCGGATTCGCGATACCGGTATCAGACCTCTTCCGGCAACCAGGTTGGGCAACGCAGTGAAGCATTTTTCGCGAGAACACCGCAGATGTGCCACGGCTTTGGAGTCCTCGCATAAGCAGTCCCTTATTTTGGAAACCGCATCTGAAGAAGAGCGCAGCTTGCCCGAAGACGGTCAAGCTGCGACACGAGCAGGAAAGAATCTTTCACAGCGTTGCCCTGACGTGCCGGGGCGCCGGACGGCTCGCTTCATGACATGCTGTCTGGTTTTGTGGGCGGTGGATCGGTACGATTTCCCAGATTCCGATTTCATCCGTCGTGTGGATTCGGGCCAGATCGGATTTCGTTTGCTGATGTGATTTTGCCATGTCATTCGATTCGCCGGGTTCGCTGTACTGGCTCGGGCTTGTCGTTCCCATTGTCGTCTTCTATATCCTGAAGATCCGGCTAAGACGACAGAACGTTTCCACTGTCATGTTCTGGAAGCAGGTCCTGGACGAACAAAACCCGCGTTCGATCTGGCAACGCATGCGACATTTCGTGTCGTTGCTGTTTCAACTGGCCATGCTGATTTTGCTGGTCCTGGCGATGTCAGACCCGTATGCCTGGTGGGAAGTCCATGCCGCACGCCGTTTGGTCCTGGTCATCGACAATTCGGCCAGCATGAACGCAACCGACGTGAAGCCGTCCCGATTAGCGGCCGCTCGACGCGAGGCGATTCAAGTCATCGCAGGGATGCGGCATCGGGACGAAGTTGCCCTGGTGGCGGTGGGGACTCAACCAGCCGTCATTGTTGGTTTCACGGGTCGTCAGCGAACGTTGGCGGATGCGGTTGCCAGTTTGCCAGCGGCAGACGGGCCATCGCGCGTCGCCGACGCCATCGGACTTGGTCAACGGTTACTCGGGGAACGTCAGGACGGAAAGAAGCCGGAAGTGATCGTATTCACGGACGGTCGATTTGAAGGTGTCGAACAATTCTTTACCGGGAAGCAGTCGCGATCGGACAATGCGGACGGTCGCCCGGCGAATGACATGCCGTCATCCAATCAAACCGGCGTCAATTTAGCGGCATCAGGAACAGGTGCCGTTGTGATTCATCCGATCGGTCACCGCTCGGACAACGCCGGGATCACACAGTTCCAGGTACGGCGAAGCCTGGTCGATCCGCTCGGCTACGAAATTCTGGTCGAAGTGACGAATGCCTCGGACGTTGCTCTGGAATGCCGGTTTGAAGTCGATCTTCACTCTGCGATCGAAAACAGGTCCGATCCGATCGATGTGGTTCCGCTGAAACTGGAACCAGGAGGTAAATGGAGTCAGGTATTCGAGAAAACTTCGGCCGAGGGAGGTCATTTGATCGCGCGGCTGAAGCACGATGACGCTCTTGCTATTGATAACGTTGCCTTGGCGGTATTACCACGTCGTGAAATTCAACCGGTCGTGCTGGTCACATCCGGAAACCTTTTTCTTCAAAAAGTGTTTGAAGCCAATCCGCTGGTTAAATTGACGATCCTCGATCACTGGGACGACGATGGGAGTCGGAAGTCTTATCCTGCCGGGACCGTATTCGTCTTTCACCGGATCGCCCCGGCCAGGCTGCCGGCCGGAAGTGTCTTTGTTGTTGACCCGGCGAATTCCAGCGATGCCTACACCGTGGGCGAGCCGCTCGATAACGCGATTGTCACGAAACAGGACAAGGATTCGCCGTTGATGTCACACGTGCGACTCGACAATGTCATCATGCCGGAAGCGCGTAAAATCGTGCCGAATCAACCCGAACTCGTACAGGTTCTGGCATCCGGGATTTCGACCGATCCGCTGTTTTTCTTGATCAATCGTCTGGAAGGCAAGTTGCTCGTCCTGACGGTTAACCTCGATCGCGGCGACCTGCCGCTCCGTACGGCATTCCCGATTTCTGTCGGTAATGCACTGCATTGGTTCGCCGGTAACAAAAGCGATTTGCGAGAATCCCTCGCCACCGGATCCCTCGTGACCGCAACCTTAGCCGATTTTTCCGCCGTACCGCAGGGAAACGAACTGATGCTGGTCAGTCCTTCGGGACTCAGTAAGCCATTGCCATGGACGACTGACAAGATCACATTCGGACCACTCGACCAATGTGGACTCTGGAAAGTCCACGAGGATCGCCCGGTCCTCAAAGGCACAGTTCCGGGTACTGGTCAGGAATCGGTACCGCTTCTGGAAATCGCGTGCAATTTGTCGAATGCGGCTGAGTCGGATCTTCGTCCGCCCGATGAACTGCTTGCGGAAAAGAAGATACCATCGCCCGTCATGTCGGGACTTGGCTCGCACCCGATCTGGTTTCGGCTGTTACTTTTGGGACTCGTGTTATCCTCCCTTGAATGGTGCCTCTACCACCGTCGAGTCATCAGTTAACCCAACGCCCCGCCCCGGTCGCCCATTATACTTCGCGCGGCATGGGATGAGACATTTGCAGAAACCGAACTTTCGATGGAATGCCAGTCGCCGAATGATGTTCCATCGCGATCCGCGGAAACGGACTTTCGATGAATGCCTCATTTATGGCCGCGTGCGGTATAAATTGTCATCCCGTTGCGTTGAACCGTCTTTCGTTGTCGTTACCTGGAAATGACATTCTCGATGCTCGACTCATTCTCGCTGGAACTGACTCGTCCCTGGTGGCTGGCATCACTGGTGCTGGTGCTGCCGTTGCTCGTCTTTTTTTTCTGGCATTCGCTTTCCGACTTTCCTCCAAAACAACTTGTCGCCTCTTTGCTGACCCGGATTGCGGTCGTGGTGCTGCTTGCTTTCGCTCTGGCCGGATTGACGATGCTCAATCCGACGATGCAGCAATTTGTGATTTTCGCAATCGATCAAAGTCTGAGCGTTGATGCGGGGACTGGTGACGATCCATCATCCAAAAGTAAAACAGAGAACGCCGCCAGAAAGTCGCAGGTCGACGAATTCCTTGATCGAGCCCTCGCCGATGCGAAACGAACGGGGGACCACAAGGTCATGTTTCTGCCGTTTGCATCGCAGGCTGGCGCATTGACCACCGAAAGACTGTTGCCCTCCGTCGACGACACCAAGCCGAACGACAGTCCGGATCCTGCAGGACCACGCCCAGGCGGTCGCACATCGATTGATCGGAACGCCACCGATATTGCCGCTGCAATCCGGTCGGCAGCCGGCGCGATGCCGCCTGATTATGTTCCCAGGATCGTGCTGCTGACGGACGGAAATCAAACGGCGGGCGATGCCCTGCAAGCGGCACTCGGCACCGCTTCGGTCACCGGTTTCGACCGGGAGCGTACGTTTGCAAACGGCGATCGCTCGTCGTCGGTGATTTCGTCGCTGATTCCGATCGATACGGTGCCGCTGAAGGTGCGTGACGACAATGAAGTGCAGGTCGCCGCCGTTGAGGTGCCCGCGCAAGTTCGCGAGGGCGAGCCGTTCTATGTCGAGGTTGCCATCAACTCGAATCACGAAGACGAAGGGCTTGTCGAAGTCTTTCGCGGTGCCCACAAGGTTTTGAGCGAAACGCGAAAACTGAAATCCGGCGAGAATCGGTTTCGCTTTCAACAATCGATCACGGGCGAGCGATTGGCTCAATATACAGT
>JANXOO010000731.1 GCA_025353525.1 Schlesneria sp.
AGAACCCGGTCAAAAGGGAAGTCCGTCGATCGAAGATCCGGCATCGAACGAACCACAAAACCGTGTTCCGGTCAAGTTTCGACTCCATCAACTGGAAGTAGAAGGGCGCCGTTTCTTTCCACGAATTGTCAATTATCGAAAAGAGCGTCCCGAAGTTCTCGCGTCGGCAGGTTTTAATGTGGCCTGGGTTCAGGACTATGAAGATGCCGGCACAACGGCACCGCTCAGGCGGCACGGATTGTGGGTCACGGCCCAGCCTCCGTTCGCCAAAGGAGCGAGCGGCGAACCGCTCGATTCCGAAGATGCCAGTCTGCTTCCGTTCGGATCGAAAACCGGTTCTGTGTTATTCTGGATGCTTGGTGCGCGAATGAACGCCAGCGGCCCGCCGCGACTGACCAGTTGGACAAACCAGATTCGTGATGCTGATCGCAGCTTCAAGCGACCGATTGCAGCCGATGTCATCGACGATGAGGGGCTTTGTTCGCGACACGTCGATATGCTGGGAATCAGTCGGCACGTCATCCACAGCAACTGCACGATCGTGGAATATCGGGACTGGCTGAAAGAGCGTCGGGATCAGACGCGGCCCGACACGTTCTGCTGGACGTGGATCCAGACGGAACTCAATCCGTCGCTCGATGAGATGGCTCGCGGTATCGAATCGGGTCCAATGATCGAGCCCGAACAAATCCGTTTGCAGGTCTACGCGGCTCTTGCTGCGGGATTTCGGGGAATCGGGTACTGGACAACAACGCCGCTCGATGGAGACAGTCCGGCCGCCCGCGAACGACTTTTGGCGATCACGCAATTGAACCTGGAACTCGATCTGTTTGAAAACTGGCTCGCCGCAGGCGGAATGCCCGAACCCGTTCGGTTTACCGTCGGCGCACGTCGAACTGATGCCGGTGCAAACCTCAGCAGAGCACGCGGTTCTGAATCATCAACCAAAGCTCGCACTGCGATGTCCGTCACGGCCAATCGTCCCCGGGAAATGCAAGCGGCGATGATCGGCTCGGAACGCGGAGCGTTGCTGTTGCCGATGTGGACTGAAGACAATGCGCAATATGTCCCCGGCCCGTCAACGGCCAAAAACGTGACAATTGTCATACCCGGTGGCGGCGAAACGGCGGCGGCATGGGAGATTTCAACGACCGGCCGCCTTCGGCACCTGGATCGGGAGTTGGCGGCGGGCGGAGTCCAAATCAAGCTGCCGCGACTTGATCAGACAGCGGCATTGATTATCACGTCAGATCAGTCGGTGGTGGATGAACTGAACCGCAAGATCGCGTTGATTTCAGAACAGAGTGCGCAGATTTCTGTCGACCTCGCAAAACTGAAACTCGATCGAATTCGTCAGGTCGACCTGTCGCTGCAAAACCTTGGTGTCGCGAAACCGGATGACTCACGTCAATGGCTGGGGCGAGCGAAATTGCAACTCGACAAAGCAGAAGCAGCGCGACGCGCTCAGGAATGGCCCGAAGCGCGACTTCTCGCCAACGAGGCCGTGGAAGACGGACGGCATTTGCAGCAAATACACTGGGAATACGCCACGCGGCGACTGCCGTCCCCCGCCGCGAGTCCATGGTCGGTTTCGTTCCAGTCGTTGCCCGAACACTGGAGGCTGCACCGTCGCATCGAGCGGCACGGGAACCTCGACCGCCTGGAAAATCTGTTGCCCTCGGGTGAGTTCGAAGATCCGGCAACAATGATCGCCGAGAACTGGAAGAACGAGCAGTTGATGAAAGAGTCGGTCCGGTCAAGCGCCGAACTGTACGGGATTGCCAAACAGGGACGGACTTGCCTGCGACTTCTCGCCGCACCGCTCGCGAAGGATTCGGTCCCGAAAATGATACCTGCCCCGCCTGTGACTGTAGTCTCCCCGGGAATCAGCGTTCACGCGGGTCAATACGTCCGAATCACGGGATGGGCCAAAGTCCCTGCACCAATTGTCGGTTCGATCGATGGTGCCATCATTTATGACAGCCTGATGGGAAAACCCGGAGCCGTGCGGCTGAAAACGACGCAGGACTGGAAGCAGTTCGAATTCGTTCGCCCGGTTCGCGAGAGTCAGGACATGACAATCACAATCTCTCTCCAGGGACTGGGAGAGTTACTCGTTGATGACGTACGGATCAGTGTCGTGGAATTTGAAGAAGACGGACCAGCCACGACTCCCACAAAGTCGACCGTCGATCCGGCCAGGTTCGCACCACTCGATCTGCGCCGACTCAACCCGATTCAAAAACGGCGACCATAAGTCGCCTGGTGCATAAAACCGGTCGGCTCTCGGTCCCGGGACAAATAAAAACGCAGGAATTCAACAAAAAAGAAGGTCGGAACGTGGAACAGACTTCCGCGACTTTTGTTCCACGACCGAAAACGCTCCACGCGGTTACCTTCCCGAGCAGGATCCGAATGTCATCAACCAACTCGCGCCCGGTTCAACCGTCGCCCATGTTGCATTCCCAATCACTCAGACGAACCCCGATGGAACAACACATTCTCGAGTAATTGATGTCATCTTCCAGACTCTATC
>JANXOO010000752.1 GCA_025353525.1 Schlesneria sp.
ACTGTAGGGCGACCGCTTTCGGTCCGACAACTTTGTTGGCTTCCATGCGAATACGACTTTGAACATCGTTCGTTTCAAAATGATCGGAGCATCTGCACTATCGACTGCAGGAGGTCGACCGTTGGCTCCCGTCCCAACGGGGGGAAACGCCGCGCCCATCGGACCTGAAGGACCTGTGCCAAACACCCCCTGACGACCGCCAACAGCGCTCGCCTTTCGACCAGGCATGAACTGAACTTCCGTCGGTAACGTCACTTCAGAAATCGTGGCGTGAGTAATTCCGATCAGTCGCACCGGGGTTTCAATGTCTTCACCGCCTGCCGAATTAGATCGTCTGACGGCCCATTGCTGCAGATTCTTGAGGAATTTCGCGTCGACGTAGGGCGCTCCACGTCCGCTCGGATTCTTGTCTTCGTGGTGATAGTGAATACCATTCAACGTAAAAACGTAGCCCTTTCCGGCGGGCGCGACACTTCGATCGTTCACTTCGTATTCAGGATTCGACTTGACGGCATCCGGCTTGGCGTCTGCAGCAGGCGCTTTCCCTTCTTCCGACTCCTTGTCCTCACGCCAATACCGTTTCGCGAGGCCGCTGGGTTTATCCTTTTCTTCCGTATACCACGTACTCAAATCCGTTACTTTCTTCGTCGTAATACTGCGAATTGAAATCCGGTTCATTTTCGGCAGATCACGCTCGTCAAGCTGATTATCGACATCACGTGGCAGACACTCATCAATCGCCTTGTAGACTTCCAGCCAATGCTCGCGCGTTTCCAGGGGTGCGACAATATTTTGACCGGCGGTCTGAATTTTTTTGTTATTCCCTTCTTCTGACTTGTACCCGGCCAACAGTCCGTCAGCCTTCTTTTTGATCTCGTCCGATTGCGTCTCTGCCTCACCAAATCGCGCGACACTGACCGACTGAAACACGTTGCCAAACCCCGCAGCAGATGTGGCCAATCCGAGCAGCAGTGTTGCTGCCGTGGCCACCGCCCACGGTTTCTTGCGACGAATTTTTCGTGCCGTTGCAATCTCGGGTGGCAACAACGTCGTGTGAATGTCGGTCAGCTTCAGACACTGCAACGCCAATCCGTAAGGCACACAGAATGTGAGGAGGTTTTCCTGAAACAACGGTGCATTCAGAACATTGTCACCCACCAATGCCTGGAACGTATCAACACGCTCGACCTCGTACTGCAAATTCTGTTGCAGAAACTTCTGCAGACCGGCGAGTCTGAATCCGTTGCCGACCCCGATCAACCGCGAAATCCTGGCACTGCGATTGACGCTCGAAAAGAACCCGATCGAACGCTGAATTTCGGCAACATAATCGTTGAACACCGGCCGGAGCGCCTGGAAGACAGCTCGCGGATCAGGCGATTTGGTGGCGTTGCACTTCAGGTGCTCGGCCTTTGCAAACGTCAGCTTCATCTCTTTCGTCAATGCCCTGGTGAAATGGTTTCCACCGACGGGCATATTGCGAATCCAGATCTTCTTTCCGTTCGTCACCATCAACGTCGTCGCGTCAGACCCCATGTCGACAACGACTGAATAGTCGTCGCTGGCTTCACGCGGCTGATTGATGCGATACCCCAACCGGTCGTAGCACAGAAAATTGTACAGCGACAGAGGCGCGATCTGAATCAGTTCGACTTCGACCTTCTTTTCGACGAACGGCTGCAAATGATGCTGAACCTGCTCACGCTTCATCGCGAACAGGCCGACTTCACCGTCCAGCAGGTAACCGCTTTCTTCAACCCCGCCCCCCAAAGCCTGAAAATCCCAGATCACCTCTTCCAGCGGAAAGGGGATCTGCTGCCGCGCTTCGTATTTGACGATTTCGGCGACTTTACTTTGCTCGACCGGAGGCAACTGAATAAATTTCGCCAGGGCATTCTGGCCAGGAAGACTGATTGCCACCAAATCCGAACCGATCGGGTTTCGCGACAAAAACGTCTCCAGTGCCTGACGAATCAATTCGTCCGGAATGGCGTCAGGCTGATTCAACAGCTTGGGATGTGCCACATAGTCGAACGCGACGGCAACCACTTGCTGGGCAGCCTCGGCATACCGCAGCTTGATTGCTTTCAAGCCGGCTTGACCGATCTCAATTCCCCACGCCGACTGGACTTCTGCCATAATGGTCTACTTTCTCAGCGATCAATTTTCCGGTCGATCAATGTTACTGGCGGCCAAATTTTCCAGCAGTCAAACAATCGCCACAATCTCAACCCGGTCACCTGCGGAAGGTTCGTGGCTCGAAATTCGGGAGCAAATTCAACGACAGGCGAATCTTTCAGAACAAAAAAACAAACCCGACAAAAAAAATACCGGAGTCGTTTCGAATTGGCCGAGCAGGCCAGCATGAAAGTCATGAT
>JANXOO010000795.1 GCA_025353525.1 Schlesneria sp.
GCGTCTCTGTGGTAAAAACTCGTCGCATTTCTCTGCACCCTGTCGCCGAGCGATTGGTCAGTTTCAGCCAAAATGGTTCCGACAGTAAATGATGCGCCGGTCCTTAGCCTGTCTTCTTTGAAATCCATAAGTTACCGTAACCAAAACCATCACCAGCCCGTCAAAGCGACGAATCGAACCCCGAAGATCAAAGCAGAAATCCTGAAGCATTACCTGAAAGAAACCCATCATGCCTCAATGTGTTGTCTGCGATGAACTCCTTCAACCCGAACAAAAGTCTTGCCATGTTTGCGGTTCGCACGTTGTCGCTTCTGCCGAGGTCTCTCCTTCACCACCACCACCACTCAAACCACTGACAAATTCGGGCACGCTGCAATGTTCTGAGTGCGGCCAGTCATACAGCGAATCCGGTAGTGAGGAATTTTGTCCGTGTGGAGCCGAACTTCCGCGACGAGTGACGGCCGACGAATCGGAGCTGAATCAGCTGCCACCCGCGACACCGACGTCAGATCCGTTCACTGCGCCGAACGAACCCGAATCGTTGCCGGGGACCAACAGCACCGTTCGTCCTCCTGTCGGAACGGTTTGCATCGTGCTCTACTCCGACACAAAGCCGCGTGTTCCAGTCCAATACTTTCCCGTCGCGAAAGATGTCCTGTTGATCGGACGTCAGGATGCCATTCGCGGCGATTTTCCTGATGTCGACCTGGGATCGCTGGTCGATGCGGCGTCGTCTCGCAAAATCTCGCGACGACATGTGGAGATATTGCGAGCTCGCGATTCGCAAACGTTTTCGCTACGTCCGCTGCCGGGCAATACCGGAACACAGATCGGCAAGGATCTGGCTGCCGATGGCCAATCGTACACTCTGACCGACGGGACTCCGATCGTCCTGGGCGGTGCCGTCTGGATGAAGTTCGAGACGATTGCGTAAGGAGGCCAGACATTTCATGGCTGGAATCCGACCATTGGCGATCGGCGATTTCGATTGGAAAGAGTTTTCGTTTCGCGGTCGCGATTTTATTCGCGCGACGGTTCCCAGGGGCGACAATAAAGGGCTGCCGTTCACGATCGCACGGCGTTTGGCGGAGCGCTACGAAGTTCTGCAATTCTTTGCGTCGGGAGGCTGCGGACTGCTGCTCGAAGGACGGGATATCCGGACGGGAGCGGACGTCCTGATCAAAACGACGCTGCGATATGACGGTATCGTCGAGTACGCGCGATGTCGGGATGAAGAGGGGTTTCGGAAGAAGTTGACGGACCATCGAAAACAGCTTCAAACCGAGCGACGGATCATGGTGCTGCTCAAAAATCGTGGTTGCAACAATATTCCGAATCCCAACGACTATGTCTTCGACTGGAATCCGCGATTGGGCGACGCATACGAATGCGATTCCGGAACGTGGCAATTTCAGGATGACGCGATTTTGTCCTCGGAACCGTATCTTGTCATGGAACGGATGGAAGGCAAACCGCTCACTGAAGCGATCAACGACGGGATGCCGGAACATCGGGCTTTGGAAGTACTGGCACAGGTCTGCCGCGTACTGGATGTTCTTCACAGGCCAGTGATGCGCGACGGACGGGAATGGAGACTCGTCTATCAAGACCTGAAACCCGACAACATTCTGCTCGGTGACGGGACTGCCGCTTCGTTGCTGGATCTGGGGGGATGCCGTCTCACGCTTGGATCAGCCGTCGGCAACGTCGGTGCGTACACTCCGGGGTATTGCCCACCGGAGTGTCAATCGAGCGATCGAATGACCGCTGCGGCCGACTCATATACTGTCGGCAGCACATTTTATCACATGCTGACTGGCCAGGCTCCTGTCGATTTACTCGGAACCAATACGTCAACAGGCGGACAGCCGTTCGTCCCGTTTCGCAACTGGAACTGGCGGATGCTGGAAACGCGAGTCGGTCGGACAACGTATGAATTCGTCCGTCGGTGTCTGGCTGAACGGCCCGCCGATCGACCGCAGGATGGTCGCGAATTATGCGTTGAAATCGATTCGTTGATGCGGCAGGGACGTTCTTAGGTTATGCTTCGGCGGTGTCGCTGAAAAACGGGGACACCAGTCGCTGAAAAAGAGGCGCTGAAAAAGAGGGACAGGCACCAGGAAGACCTGGAGCCAGTCCCTCTTTTTCAGCAGGTCGCCTTACTGCGAGACATCCTTGATGAAGTTGTCGGTTGGAGCGAGACTGCCTCACGACTTTGCCGACATTCCGGCGAACGAACCCGATGTCGTTCAGCGAAACCGTCCGCTCTATCGCATTACCGGGATCGTCAGCGAATCCGCATGGTCGTGCCTCTATCGCGGCAAAAAAGTTTTTCGCAATTTTGAATTCACAAAGGGAGTGTTGTCCGAAGCGGCCGACGACGAATGCCTGGACGTGTTCATTCGGACGCTGTTGTATCCCGCTGGCAGTTGCCGTGACGACATCGAATCGAGGCGCGCACTTTTTCGGTTTGAAGCGCAATGGGTTCTCGGCTGTCGTGGTACGAACGCAATCGCTGAACCGCTGGACTTCCTGGAAGTTCGCAATGATCAGGACGAATTCGCGTTTGCTGGTGCAGGAACAATCTCGTCAACAGAACCGGTTCTGATTTTCGAGACAATTCACGGCACTTCGCTGAGAAGCTGGCTGAAGGGGGCGCCGACCGAGATCGAACTCCGGTTACGCGTTGTCGAACAATTGCTCGAATTCGTCAGGACGATGCACGACGAAGGTCTTCTGATTAACGTTGTCTCGCCCGATGTGTTTTGGGTCGATGACTCAGGCCGGGTTCAATTCGTCGGAACCGACAACGTCGTCAAAGAAATGAATGCGGGGACATGGCGGTCGCTGTTTCCGGCCGAGCGATATTCTCCTGGGTTCGTTGCTCCCGAGCTGTTAAATCCCGACGCTGCCGTTTGCCGACAGAGCGATCTTTTTGGCTGGGCCGCGTTGGCATGGCTGCTTCTGACGGGCGAGAATCTGCAACCCCTGGCTTCGCGCCCGCAGAATCGCCTTGCTGTCTTTGGT
>JANXOO010000796.1 GCA_025353525.1 Schlesneria sp.
GATTACCACGCTGTTCATTACGCGCTATTTGATGCCGGTGCTGTACAGCTTCTACGGAGACCGCGAACCGGTCGAAGGTGCCAGTGATATGGACCATTGACGCGATGTTCGGTTTCTGCCCAACACTATCAATACGGCTGGTTAATTTTCAGCAGCGAACCGAGCTGCGTTGATGAAATCGTCGAACGACCCAGTCGCGGTTCAATCGAAATGCCCATGCCGACGTTGTTTTTGCTCACGTCGACATTGGCTCCCATATGGAACAGCATCCATTCGCCGACACGCGTGATCGTAAACGCCTGTCCGCGACTTTGACCTTCGCCAATATCATAGGCGGTGGTGGCCGAAGAAATCCATTTTGGACTCATCACATAACTGTAAGTCGCGGTGGCGATCTGACTGTCGAGTGGGCCTCCTTTGATCTGACGGATGCCCAGATAGATGCTGCCGCGCAGGCTGCGTTGACTGATGATCCCGACGCTCCACAACTGCTGGCCTTGCGGGAAAAAATCGTACAGGCTGCTGGCGACAATCGACGTTCTGTCGCCGACATTCCACGCGTAACGCGAATTGATCAGACCCAAAGTCTGGCCGAAATTATCGCGGTTGGCGTCAGGAAACACCGATGCTCCCAGATCGAGTGTCATCCAGTCTTTGGTCCGCTGCGATTCGGGTGGCCCCGCCTTCGTTTGCAATCTTTGGTGCCAGTTCAGTCGCAAGACCTGTTGATTGGCGACCAGTTCGTTGTACGGTGCCGAGACGGTCGATCCCGCTCCCTGACGGACTGCATAGAACCTCGGGTCGAATTGTGCCGGAAGGACACCCCCGAATGTGTTCGTCAGAAATCGCATCCGGAATCGTTCCTGCGCGTTGTCATCGATCGCGTTCCACTGCGCGATGTCGCCAAGGGATCGCGTCACGCCCGAGAGGCTGTATTCGGCTTCAAGCAGCGACTTGTGCGCCAGGCCGTTCAGATTAAAGATGTCGCTTTGAACCGTCGGGAACACACGCTGGAACGAAATGCTGCTCCGGACCCCCGTCCGACCGTAGAGGCGACTGACGGATTCTCCTGAAAAACTGTCGCCCCAGAACGCCGCTTCGCCCATCAGGAACGGAGCCACGCGGAGCGCACCAAGATTGAACGGCAGCTCGACTTCGTGCCTCGTCTGGGCGACCAGTCCATTCGCCTGTGTCATATAGGGCAATGGCGAAAATGCTTCACGAGGATCGGTCGGTGTCGCTGCCGGATTCAACGTGGCGTAACCGGCCGAAGAATGACTGCTGTAATTGACCCAATTGCCGAGCAGCGGTTCACCGAGAAAGTACAGGTCGCCTCGGGGCAGCCATTGCGTATTGTTTTCGAAATTATTCAGTTGCGGGCTGACGAGCAATGTTCCCGCCGCACTGTCGCTGAAGATCTGATTGATCTGTAACTTTGTTTCGAGATCCTTGTTCTTGTCAAACTCGGACTCGCGGAAACTCTCGCGGTAATTGCGATCGCTGACCCAGCCAATCTCGGCAAAGATTGTCCTGCCAGTATCCGCAAAGTCCTGGCGGTGTTCCCATTGAAAAATGCCGCGATTGGGATCCGGCGGAATCAAGCTCCTGCGGTCCCGGCCCAGATTGTCTCGTCCACCATCATTAATATATGTACCAAGGACCGACCCAACATAAGGATGGCCGTTGGCATCGGTGCCGTTATATCCGCCGCTCAGGCCGACCGACGGACCGCGCAGGCTGTATCCGTCGATGTGCAAACCCAGGCGGACACGGGGATTTTCAGGTTGAGCGATCCCCAACAGCGCAAACGGATCCCACGTCGTTCGAACTTGAACGCCAAAAACCCGGTCGACGCCGAAACCGACTGATTGAAGCGGTGTGCTGCCACTGATGTTTTCAATGGGAACGGTAATTTGCGGAGCATTGAACAGCGGAAACTGATCGACGAGGAATTGCGAATTGAGGGCGGTGACCCAGTAATGGTCATCAGGCAGGATCGTTCCGGTTTTCGGATCGACGCGCGGTGCTGCCGTGCCCGAAAAGAGACCCGATTCGCGATTTTCGAGGAACAGGTCGCTCGCCTGAAGCCGGTAACCGGGAACGCCGTATTGACTTGTCGTGATCCACGCGTTTTGAGCGTGATAGTTTTTCAGCGAGTTCTGACGAATCCGATCAGCCCGCATTCGAACTGTACTGTCGATCTGTGCGACGTACGTTTCCAGTTCGGCATCGAGAATCAGTGCCCGGTTGTCGCGAGCATCGTAGAAGGCGCGCGACGCACGAATCACGTTGCTCAACTGACGCACTTCGTCGCGTTGACGAATGACGATATTTCCTTCGAGATAGACCTGATAACTTTGTTCAGGGCGCTGCAT
>JANXOO010000300.1 GCA_025353525.1 Schlesneria sp.
GACGGGGTCCATAGCCGATCACGATTCCAGTGATGGCAAACAGCACGGCCCAAAAGACCATGCGGTCGAAAACACGTTTTGAATTGGTGCGACCACTCCATCGCAAGTTCGCGATCCAGACCACGAGTAATCCCGCGTATCCCAACCAGGCTCGCAAAGGGAACAGCATCGGATCGAGATGATGAGCCAGTCGGAAATAGACCTGCAAGTACGTTGCCGCATAACGCGTTTCAGCCGAAACAGACTCCGCCAACAACCGAACAACAGGAATCAGTCCGGGCAACCCGATGATCGCGATGACAAGTCCCTGCGGCATTGCGGCAGTAACACACTTGAACAGGTTTGCGATAATCGTTCGGAGGGTGTGGGTTTGTCCTGATACAAAAATGAAAGGCGGGATGCGACTCGCCAGGAATGCAAACACGCCCCATATCCCCACCACGGGATGAAAACTGATGGCCAATCCGGCCCAGATGGCCGCCGGAAATCGACGGTGACGCAGCGAATCTCCCAATGCCGCCAGCAACAGTCCGTACGAAACGACTTTCCCTTCGACACCTCCGACAAGCCATTCACCAGAAAAGTTTCCACACGCCTCTAACGCCAAAAAGAGCCAGACGCACCAGAGCGGTCCCCACGCGGTCATTAACAGACAAGTGAATACCCGGTTCCAGCCCCAGGCGAGCACGAGTAAGGCAAGGATTCGGCCAATCCAGGCGGCTTGCGGAAACGAAACGATGCTCGTGAAATAGCCGATCGTCGAATAGAAAACAGTATGAGCGTTCGGCGAGGCGAGAAAGAAATCCTGCGAGCACCATTCGGGTTGCCAATAGTGTTTTGCCTTGCACAGATAGTGCGGCTCATTGACGCCGGGTATCGGGGCGGCGATCGCTCCGTAAACGAGAAACGTCGCCCAGACTGCGAACAGTAACGGCCACGTTTGCCTGGTAAACTGTTGACAACTCTTCGCGTTGCAACATTCTTCGGGAGCGAAACTGAATCTCCCGTCGAGCTCTGAATTGAGAATACGCATCGACATGGCGGCTTGGCGGGAGCCTCGCCCTCCCAAAAGATCACTTGCAAGGCCCGCGCCGCCCACAACGATACTACTTCTTTTTCTTCTTCTCAGTGACTTTCTTGCTGGACCCTTTTTTCTCTGACTTGGCTGTGGCTTTCACCGTTTCAGACTTCTTCGCGGCGTCAGCCTTTTTCGTTCCACCCGTCTTTGCTGCTCCTTCAGTCTTCTTCGCCGTAGAATGACGGAAAATTCGATCGTAATTCTCCCAGAACTTTGGGGTTGTTCCTGTGCGGACGATCGGGCCACTCATCTGTAGTTCCTTAAATACTGGTCTGAAAAATCAAAACTGTCTGTTGTCGAGACGTTGTTCGGTGCGTCTTATACATTGCCGGGGCCACATGCTGGAAGGCTGCGCCGTGACTTCAGGCCGAATGCCTGTCACACGAGGTTCACCCTTCCTTTGCGCATTTGCCTCTTTGCGCCTTTGCGTTTAAATTTCCTGATCTCACCCGCAGTTTTCCCCGTGATCCGTCGCGTTGGATCTCAAACGGCAAGGAGCTGATAAGTCGAGTCAAGGAAACGAAGGAATTTACTCGGTCCGTTCGGCGATCTCGGATGTCGTCAGTTGCAACGGAATCTGGACCCGGCGGCTGTCCCGAACGATCGTTAACATGATCTCGTCGCCCGGACGTTTCCCTTCGATATAGCTCAGGAAGTCCTCGGCCGTCGCAATCTTCTGGTCATCAATCGCAACGATCAGATCGGCTGCATTCCGGTCGACTGACGTGACTGTAAAGGGTCCGCGTTTTGATTTCGTGATCTTCGGGCTGCGGAGTCCTGCCTTTTCAGCGGGACCGTTCTGCCGCATCTCTGCCACCAGAAGTCCTTTTTCTGTCTGATAGACCTTGTCGATACCACTCTCGGGACGAACGACATGACCCATCTTGATCAATTGCGGAATCACTCGGGAAACCAGGCTGACCGGGATCGCGAACCCGACACCGGAACTCTGTCCTGACATCGTGGCGATCGCCGTGTTGATACCGATCAGCCGTCCGTGAGAATCGAGTAACGGTCCACCCGAATTACCTGGATTGATCGCCGCATCGATTTGAATGATCGACTTGATTTTCCAGTTTCCGCGAATCTGCAGCGAACGATTCAGGCTCGAAATGATTCCTGTTGTCAGCGTTCGTTCCAGTCCGAACGGGTTCCCGATCGCAAACACACGCATTCCAACCAGCAATCCGCGTGAATCGCCCAAAGAGACTGGAAACAATTCGTCGTCGGTCGATTCCAGTTTAATTACCGCCAGATCGTTCAGCGGATCGGCACCGATCGTCGTTGCCTCGTAGGTTTTTCCGTTGTAAAGCGTCACGGCAATTTCTTTGGCGTTAGCCACAACGTGATAGTTCGTCAGGATGTGGCCTTCGTGATCGATGATGGCTCCTGATCCCGAGTCCTCGAGATTCTCGG
>JANXOO010000880.1 GCA_025353525.1 Schlesneria sp.
CTCCTCAATTCGGACCGGCGGTCGGCGGGGTATTATGGCTTGTGACGTTGTTCGTCGGCTTGACAGTATTGTTACCGAGCCAGATGTCGATCGTGGAAGATTTCAGCCGCCGGTGGACGGATATCATCTGGTCAGCCAACCGTCACGCGCGAGACCGCATGCGCGATGACCAGGTCAAGTATATTTATTACTCGCTGCTGTTTACTTATGTCGTCTGGACAATGATTGCGGCGTACGTGTTCAGCACATTCGGCACTCCGAAATTGATGACGCTGGTCATCGCGAATCTGAACAATCTGGCGATCGGTGTGACCGCGTTTCAGTTATTGTGGGTCAACGTCACGCTGCTACCCAAAGAGATCCGGCCCAGGTTTTACCATCGAGCCGGGATGGTTGCTTGCGGTGTGTTTTACCTTGGACTGTCATTTCTGGTCTTTGCAACGAAACAATGGCCGATACTACGGGAAATGATGGGGTAGGTGAAGACGCCTTGAACGTGACGTGCAGTCTGTTGAACGGTGTGGCCGACTTGCGTTACGCTATTCCCCTGACTGCGTTTATTCCGGTGAAAGGAAACGAGTGTGACGACATTGTTCGACCTGTCGGGACGAGTTGCGCTGATCTCCGGTGCGGCGAGCGGTATGGGCCGTGCCATGTCACTGGCGTTGGCAGACCACGGTGCCGATCTGCTGCTGGCCGATCTGAACGAAGCGGGCGTCTGCCAGACCGCCGAAGACGTTCGTTCGTCGGGTCGAAAGGCAATCGCCGTGCGCTGCGATGTGTCACAACCCGACGCGATCCGTTCGATGTTTGAGACACTGGATCGAGAGTTCACCCGGATCGATTTTTTGGCCAATGTCGCCGGTGAAGGGATCCTCGGTCGACCCGAAGACATTTCGCTGGATGATGTCGAGAAGACCTGGCGCAACCTCGTCTACGGGCGATTTTGCATGTGTCAGGAAGCGGGTCGGCGAATGATCGCCGCAGGTCGCGGCAGCATCGTCAACATCGGTTCGTTGGCCAGCATTACCGCACTTGGCCGCAGCCATATCGCCTACAGTATGGCGATGGGCGCCGTCGCTCAGATGACCCGGGAATTGAGCACCGAATGGGCCGCACACGGAGTTCGAGTCAATGCGATCCTGCCGGCTCAAGTTCTGAATCCCTCTCTCGAACAACGGATCGAAGCGGACCCGGGCCTCAAGGATCGTTTTCTGAAGGGGATTCCTGCCGGTCGACTGGGGCATCCCGACGACATCAAGGGTCTGGCGGTATTGCTCGCATCGGATGCGTCAAGTTGGATCACCGGGGCCTTGATTCCGATGGATGGTGGCAACCTCGCCATGAACGGTGGAGGCACCCGGCGATATCCATGAGTGTTCAATGCCCGCGGCTCAGAAAAAAACGTTCAGACAACCGGCTGAAAAAGGGGGACCCCGGCGCGCCGGGGGTCTTCCTGGTGCCTGTCCCGCTTTTTCAACGACCGGCATTTCCGTTTAAGCCTGTCGCATTCGCCATCGGCATCATTCCTTGCCGAGACCGGAATCAATTCGTTTTGGAACCGACATGACCCCGACAAACGCCTCTTCCCCATCGACAACACTTGGCCTTTACCGAACGATGCAGATCATTCGGCAGACTGAAGAAGAACTCGCACGCTGTCATCAGCGGGGACTCATCCACGGCGCGTGCCATACCTACGTCGGTCAAGAAGCGATCGCCAGTGCGGTGTGCCACCATCTCAGGCCCGAGGACGTCGTCTTCAGCACGCATCGCGGTCACGGACACGCACTGGCCAAAGGACTTCCTTCAGGTGAGTTAATGGCTGAACTCTTCGGGCGGCAGACGGGCTGTTCGCGGGGTCGCGGTGGCAGCATGCATTTGTTCTCGCCCGAAGTCGGCATGATGGGGACCAGCGGCATCGTCGGGCCCTGTATCCTGCAAGCCTGCGGCGGCGGTTATAGTTTCAAACTGTTGAAGACAGATCACGTCGCCGTGGCTTTTTTCGGTGATGGAGCCGTCAACAACGGAGCGTTCCACGAAGGCTTGAACATGGCCAGCATCTGGAAGCTGCCGGTACTGTTCATCTGCGAAAACAATCAGTTTGCAACGGAAGTTCCTTTCGCCTACTCCGCAGGAAACCCGAATGTCGGTAGTCGAGGTGTCGCGTACGGAATGCCCGGCCTGACCGTCGACGGAAACGATGCTTTGGCACTATATCGAGTCGCCGGGGAAGCCGTAGCGCGAGCCCGCTCCGGTGGTGGTCCGACACTCATCGAATGCGTCACGTATCGAACCCGGGCACACGCCGAAGGGATGGGAGACTTCACCTATCGCACGCGGGAAGATGTCGACAGTTGGAAGCATCGGTGCCCGATTCAACGATTAAGGTCGACAGCGATCGAACAAAGCGACGCCACCGGTGCTGATTTCGATGCCGTTGATGTCGAGATCAAATCGATGGTCGACGCGGCGCGACGGTTTGCCGAGTCGAGTCCGCTGCCCGAGCCTGTCACTGCGGCTCAATTTGCCTATTCCGAACGACCTCGCACGTCGATCGTACCGATTCAGAATGGTCGTTCGCCGTCGCCAGCCCGCGAAATCACGATGACTCAGGCGACGCACGAAGCGCTTTCCGAAGAAATGAAGAAGAACCCGAACATCTTCGTGATGGGCGAAGGGATCGGACAACGCGGAGGCAATTTCAAGACGACTGCCGGTCTTTACGATCTTTACGGACCCACTCGGCTGTGCGACACGCCGATTTGCGAACGAGGTTTTGTCGGATTGGCATGCGGAGCCGGTATGACGGGAACTCGACCCGTGATCGATTTCATGTTCGCCGACTTCGTGCTCGATTCAGTCGGCGAAATCGTCAATCAGATCGCCAAGATTCAGTACATGAGCAGCGGTCGCCTGCAAATGCCGGTCTTGCTGCGCGGCTGCATCGGCATCGGCCATTCCGCCGCAACCCATCATTCGGGAAACTACTACGCAATGTATGCGCAGATTCCCGGCCTGACCGTCGTCGTTCCGTCGTCGCCCTATGATGCCAAGGGTCTTTTCAAACGGGCGTTGAACTGCGACGACCCGGTGATTTTTCTGGAACATCGTGAAATCCTGAACCTCAAAGGCCCTGTCCCCGAACATGAATATGAAATCGAATTTGGCAAAGCGGCCGTTGTTCGACCGGGTCGAGACGTCACCGTCGTAGCGCTCGCGCGGATGGTGCACGTGGTGCTCTCTGTCTGCGAAGAACTCGAACGCGAGGGCATTTCGGTCGAAGTCGTCGATCCACGAACAGTGCTGCCACTCGACATCGATACAATTCTGGAATCAGTCAAAAAGACAGGACGACTATTGATCGTAGACGAAGGATTCGCCCCGTGCGGATTCGCAACCGATGTCGCCGCATCAGTCGCCGATCGGGGATTCAACGACCTGGACGCTCCGATCAAACGCCTCAACGGCTTGTTCACCCCAACGCCCTACAGCCCACCGCTCGAAACCGCAGTCGTACCACAACCAAAAGCCGTCGCAAAAGCAATACGAGACCTGATGGCAGAATGACAAGGAGTCGCGGTGCCCCTGTGCCCTT
This sequence comes from Schlesneria sp., assembly GCA_025353525.1. Classification (GTDB taxonomy): domain Bacteria; phylum Planctomycetota; class Planctomycetia; order Planctomycetales; family Planctomycetaceae; genus Schlesneria. The sequence goes on from JANXOO010000880.1 coordinate 3,599, forward strand.
GTGCCCCTGTATCACTGTGGTGAAAACTCTTCTATTCAATCAGGAAAGATTAACCACAGAGACACAGAGGCACTGAGAAATTCAAACCCGCCGAACCTGAATCCTGAAAAACATCCCTCGCCCCTCCTCTGCCCTTCTCTTCTCTGTGTCTCTGTGGTGAAAACTCTTCTATTCAATCAGGAAAGATTAACCAC
>JANXOO010001504.1 GCA_025353525.1 Schlesneria sp.
ACCGTTTTTGAATCCGTTATGAATCTGAAATTCGTAGCCGTTTGAGGGTGCTTCTTTCGTCCCGGCCATCGCCCTGAAGAAAACACCGCTATTCAGTTTTTCGCCATTGGTGATTGCTTCAAATTGAAAGTCAAAATTTCCTGCGGTCGTTTCCGTTTCGAGGAACCCGCGCCCGTTTTTCACGTGGATCGTTCGGTCCTCGACCGTAAACAGGCTTTCGGAACCTGGGACGACCCTCCAACCTTTGAGCGATTCACCGTCGAAAAGCGGTTTTGAACCGAGCGGCTTCAGCAGAATTTTGCGAAATTCAATCGTGCCGCCGTTCATTTGCAATCCGATATGCCCTGTAGACAACGGCTTTTCCGTTGCATCGACGTATACAAGTACCTGCTCGCCATCAAACGTCACGGTGATTTGCGGTCCTTCAACGCGAACGTGGTACGAGTGCCATTGGCCGTCTCCCTTCACGAGTTTCGTCGGATTGGCTCGACCGACAAGGCTGGCTGTGGCGTAATTCGGCTTTGAATCGCACATATTAAGTTCGTAACAATCGACTGCCGGATTCACGGGATTGGTCGGAGTTCGCAAGAAAATGCCGCTGTTGCCACCACTTTCGACGCGATAATCACAACGCAGTTCGTAGTCGGTGAATCGCGAGGTCGTCACCAGCAATCCGGCATCAGCGGCATCCCGACTATCGGCAGTAATCACGCCGTCTTTGACCGACCAACCGGATTTGCCGTTGGGCTGCCAGCCGAACAGTGTCTCTCCATCAAAAAGCCGAATCCATCCGTCGGCAATCTCGCCAAGAGTAAGCAATTCCTCTGTTTCAGGTTTGGGCGATTTCTGCCTTGCCGTTCCCTCGGTCGGCGAGGCAAGGTCCGAACTGGCCGACGCTTTTGAAGCCGCAACGGACGGTTTTTCTAAAGTGGTTTGCGACGCAAGTGCGGGCGATGGTGATAATGTGACTGGCTCGTTTGAACATCCTTGCCCAAAAGCCGCGACTATCATTGTCAGACAAACAATCTGTGGCGAACGGAATGGCATGACGGTTTTTCCGTGAATTTGATGACCTCGGTGACCTCAGCGTTTCAATCTCTTTCAATCAGCATTCTTGATTTGTCACTCAGCCGTTTTTCAGCCGGTAAATTTTCCGGCGAGGGCATCCCGTTCGATTTCAAGAACCTTGTTCAGACGTCGAACATGGCGTTCCTCTTTTGTGAAAATCGCATTCACAAAAGCTCGCACAAGTTCAGCGGCCACCTCGTCGCCGACAATCCGCGACCCTAAACAGAGCACGTTCATATCGTCGTGCTCAACCCCCTGGTGTGCCGAGTAGGTGTCGTGGCAGACTCCTGCCCGAATTCCGGGGACCTTGTTCGCTGCCACGCAGATTCCAACCCCGCTGCCGCATAGCAGAATCCCTCGATCAGCGTGTCCGGCGAGAATCGTCTCACCGACTTTTCTGGCGAAATCGGGGTAGTCGACCGCACATGAAGAGTCTGTTCCGCAATCGACGACATCGTGCCCGGCCGCCTGAACGACCGAAACAACTCGTTGTTTCAGCGGAAATCCGCCGTGATCGCATCCGATGGCAATTCGCATGATCTGTCCCGATACTGAAGTCAATTATGGCAGATCGCTCGTACCCATCAGGTATTTATCGCATTCTCGCGCGGCACCCCGACCCTCGTTGATTGCCCAGACGATCAGACTTTGGCCGCGTCGGCAATCACCTGCGGCGAAGACGCCCTTGACGTTCGTCGAAAATTGTCCGTGTGTGGCGTCGAAGTTCGAGCGACCATCGAGTTTCACACCCAGTTGTTCGGCAACCGGCGATTCGGGTCCCAGAAAACCGAGTGCAAGGAATACCAGGTCAGCGGGAATTTCCCGTTCGGTGCCGGGAATAATTTTGAACGGAGGTGCAGGTTCTGCTTCCGCAATCTTTAATGCACGGACTTCGCCCTTGTCGTTACCGAGGAATTCGACCGTCGTCGTGCTGAACAGTCTTGGGTCTTTTCCGAAGACTGCTTCCACTTCGGCGTGGCCATAGTCGACACGGAAGATCCTCGGCCATTGCGGCCACGGATTGTTGGCAGGGCGCGATTCGGAAGGCTCGGGAACAATCTCCAGATTGATCAATCCCTTGCACCCGTGCCGCATCGAAGTCCCGATGCAGTCGTTGCCCGTGTCGCCGCCGCCGATCACGACGATATTCTTGCCTTTTGCATTAATGAATTTGCCGTCAGACAACTGCGAATCGAGCAGGCTTTTCGTGTTCGCATGCAGGAATTCCATCGCCATATGGATTCCTTTCAGATTCCGACCGGGGATCGGTAAATCGCGTGGCCGGGTCGCTCCGGTACACAGAACGATCGCGTCAAACTGTTCCCGCAAATCCATCGGACTGATTTCTCGACCGATTTCGGTACTCGTCTGAAACTTCACCCCTTCGGTCGCGAGCAGATCCACGCGGCGTTGCACCAGGTGCTGCACGAACCCGGCCTGACAGACACCCTGTCCCGCAATGGGCGCGCGATCTACGAGGAACAGTTTTGCCTCTCGCGTTTCTTCAGCAGCGTGGCGCGGATTCACCAGCGTCATTTCGGCGTTGCCGCACAGCTCAGCGAGTCGCGCGC
>JANXOO010001505.1 GCA_025353525.1 Schlesneria sp.
GACCCAGCAGAAATCCCACGTGCGGTTGGGAGTCGTCTGAAACGCCTGAAGAGTTCCGGGTGGTAACAAAACGGCATGTCCGGGCAGACAGGTTGTCCAGCGCCCGTCGACAAGTACCCGCCCTTCTCCTTCGACGCACGCGAGGAAGTAACTTCCCCCCAATCTTGTTCTGACAATTTCAAACGGGGATGGTAAGTGCGCGACTGCCAAATGTCGGATTCGATGTCGGTTGAGTTCGGTGCAAATCGGCGAATTTACAATCCAGGCTCGCGAATCGTCAGCATCGGCACGTATGATGGTGGCGCGGCCGTTCTTCGGTCGAATGTCGGTTTCAGATAGCATTTGGTCGTATCGGCTGATGGAGATCTGTGTCGACTGCGGTAAGATATCTCCGTAAATGATATCAGACGCAGCGGGAATGACGGTGATCGGATCAGGTTATTTTGTGGGAACGCCGAACGCCGAAAGTTGATCTGGCACAGCCTGCGATTACCGGCTACTGAAACGAGCCTCATTCATCAATGTGAGCAGGATAAAATCAAAACAAACTCGCACCGTCGAGAAAGCGATTCGATGATCCCGATTCAAGAACAAACTGTCCAAAAGGTTGCCAAGGCCTGTTTTCCATGCAAGCCTCTCAATCCGACTCGGAATGCCAATTGTAGGGCTTCAACCCGCTTGAGCAGGCATGCAGCCGTCGTTCGGCATCTGATTTTTGCTGCGCCATCATTACATGTTCTCGTGATGGCGGTTCTTTTGCTGAGTTCATCCACGGCAATCGCACAGCCACCGGAACCGGTTGACTTTGGCAGGCAAATACAGCCGATTCTCGCGAGACGCTGCTACGCTTGCCACGGTCCTGATAAAGCCGAAGGCGATTTGCGTTTCAACCGGAAAGAGACTGTATTCAGTGCTCTCAAGTCCGGAAAGCTCGCTGTTGTTCCTCACGATCTGTCCGGGAGCGAGCTGATACGTCGCGTGACATCGACGGATGACAGCGACCGGATGCCTCCGGAAGGTCCGCCACTGACACCATCACAAATCGGGCTGATGAAGACCTGGATCGAACAAGGCGCCGACTGGAAAGAACATTGGGCGTTCGATGCCCCGCGTTCACAGCCACTTCCCACCGTTAAAAACGAACGATGGGTCAAGAGCCCGATTGATGCATTCGTGTTGAGCAAACTTGAAAGCAGGGGACTCAACCCGGCCCCACCTGCAGAGAAAGCGGCCCTCTTGCGTCGAGTCGCGTTTGACCTGACGGGACTTCCACCGACCCTGGATGAATTGAAGTCGTTTCTTGGCGATGAATCGCCGGGTGCCTATGAGATTGTCGTCGATCGGCTACTTCAATCGGAACATTTCGGCGAGCATCAGGCGCGACACTGGCTGGATGTCGTTCGTTATGCAGACACCAACAGCTTTGAACGGGACGGGCCAAAACCGAACGCGTGGCGCTACCGCGACTATGTGATTCGCTCGTTTAACCGCGACAAGCCGTATGACCGGTTTATCAAAGAGCAATTGGCGGGTGACGAATTGCCCGATGGCGGAAACGACGGACTGATTGCAACCGGCTTCTATCGACTTGGTCAGTGGGATGACGAACCCGCTGATCGGCTGTTGGCCGGGTACGATGTCCTCGACGACATCATCACGACGACGGCACAGGGGTTTCTCGGATTGACTGTGAATTGTGCTCGCTGTCACGACCACAAAATCGATCCTGTTCCCCAACGCGATTACTACAGCCTGTTGGCATTCTTCAAGGGAGTGACTCCTAACGGTAACCCCAATCCGCAAGTCGAGCGACCGGTTTTCGAGACTGATGCCGAAAAAGTTGACTATGACGCCGCAATGAAGGCCCACAAGGATAAGTTGCGCAATTTCCAGGCAACCATCACCGCGATCGAGATGGATTTCCGCAAACGCGTTGGCAGTACCGGGACTGTGAGTGATGCGGTTGACCTCTGCGAACTTCGATACCGGTTCTACAGAGACAGTTGGGAATCGCTGCCGAATTTCGAGAACCTCAAACCGGAAACAGTTGGCAAACTGGACGGAGGATTCTTCGATCTCTCTCCTGCCACGCGAGAAACTTCGTTCGGCTTCGTCTTCGAAGGGACTCTCGTCGTCCCCGTCGATGGCGATTACGAATTCAGTCTTGATTCGGATGATGGTTCCCGATTGACCGTCGCCGGAGCTCAAGTCGTGCTGTACGACGGAATCCATTCGATCGGCCAGCCACGATCCGGCAAGATTTCCCTCAAGCAGGGACCGACCCCGATTCGTCTCGACTATTTTCAAGGGGTCGGCGGCAAAGGGCTGACCGTCACGTGGTCGGGGCCTGGGTTCGAACGAAAACTGCTTTCGGAGCCCAATGACAATCGCGACGCCAGCGCCCGTCGCCGAAAGCATCGCAAAGAATTTGAAAGCCTGATCGCTTCGAAGGGGCCGACAGTTCTGGGTGCGAGCATCTACGAAGAATACAAGTCGTTCGTTCATCAGCTCGAAGAACTCAGAAATCACAAAGTTGAACCACCGTCAGCACTGTGTGTCACCGAATCAGGACCGAATCCTCCGGAAACAATGTTGCTCAAACGTGGTAACCCGCAGTCGCCGGGCGAAAAAGTTGTTCCGGCGTTTCTGACGATTCTTGGCGGCGATGCGGCAGTGATTCCGCCTGCTGCGGCTTCTGCGACGACATCGGGCCGTCGCACGGCGCTCGCGAACTGGATCGCGTCATCGACTAACCGGCTGACCGCACGAGTGATGGTCAATCGGATCTGGCAACATCATTTCGGTCGCGGAATCGTTCGGTCGCCGAACAACTTCGGACTTTTGGGTGATCCGCCGACGCACCTCGAATTGCTCGATTGGCTGGCGATCGATTTCATGCAAGGTTCGAACTTCACCGAAGGAGGCAATTCGTCGTTTTCAGGAGAACCGTGGTCGATCAAGCGCATGCACAAGCAGATCGTCATGTCCGGCACGTATCGAATGTCGTCCCGGACGGCCAGCGACGCTGCGTCAGCAAAAGACGGTTCGAGAAGTACAAGTCTTTCGGACGCCATCAAGGTCGATCCGCTCAACAATTTGTTCTGGCGGCACGATATGCGTCGGCTGAGTGCCGAAGAGGTCCGTGATTCGATTCTCACAGTGAGTGGTCAGTTCAACTCAAAGATGTACGGACCTGGCGTTTTCCCCGAGATCAGTGACGAGGTCAAAGCAGGGCAATCGGTACCAGGCTCGGGCTGGAGCGATTCATCTCCGGAGGATCAGGTACGTCGTAGCGTTTATGTTCAAGTCAAACGATCAATGGTACTTCCGATCCTTTCCGACTTCGATTTTGCTGATACCGACAGTAGCTGCGCAGCACGGTTTACGACGACGCAGCCAACGCAGGCACTCGGGATGCTCAATGGCAAACTGTTAAACGAGCAGGCCGTTGCGTTCGCCCGGCGATTAAGGAAGGAAGCCGGGACCGATGTGTATCAACAGGTATCGCTCGGATGTCGACTGGCTCTCGAACGCGAACCTGACGAATCCATGATCCGGCGAAGTTTGCAATTGATTGACGCTTTGAAAACGAAGCACGGGCTGGGTGTCGAAAAGGCACTGGAACAGTTTTGCCTGATGATCTTCAATTTGAACGAATTTGTTTATCTGGACTAGGTGCGACATGACAGTTCCCAATTTTTGTGGTCGTACGCGACGCGAATTCATCTGGCAGGCAGGTGCCGGCTTTGCCGGAACAGCATTGAGCGGCCTGCTTCAGCGCGACGGATTCCATTCGTCGCTGGCGGATTCTCCGGCGAGTCCGCTCCATCAGAATCCGCTCGCCGCGAAAATTCCGCACTTTGCGCCAAATGCGAAGAGCGTCATTTTTCTGTTCATGTATGGCGGCCCAAGTCATATCGACACGTTCGATTACAAGCCCGCCATGAAGGGACGCGACAATCAGACGATCGATGTCAAAACATTCGGCCGCGGAGGTCACAAGAACCAGGGCCGTATTGTCGAAACGCGTTGGGATTTCAAGCAGTATGGACAATGTGGCAAATGGGTCAGCGACCTGTTTCCGCATGTGGCAACCTGCGTCGATGATATCGCCTTCGTTCATTCGATGACTGCTGATTCGCCGATTCACGGTTCGGCGATGTTAATGATGAATTCGGGCAAAATTCTTTCCGGCAGCCCATGCCTCGGTTCCTGGGTAAACTATGGTCTTGGGAGTGAAAACGAGAACTTGCCCGGCTTCGTCGTGATGCTTGATCCGTCCGGCGGACCGATCAGCGGTGCCAAGAACTGGTCTAGCGGCTATATGCCGGCAACCTATCAGGGGACGATACTTCGTTCGAAAGGTGCTCCGATTATCGATTTGAACACGCGAGAAGGGACCACGCGCGAGATGCAGCGGGAGCTTCTGGATGCCCTGAAGGACACAAATTCGATTCATGCCGGTACCCGGTCAGACAACACCGAACTTGCCGCACGGATTAACAGCTACGAACTCGCTTTCAAAATGCAGAAGCACGCACCGGAAGCGGTCGATTTCTCGCAAGAGACCGCCGAAACGCAAAAACTTTACGGCATGGACCAGCCACGAACTCTGGATTTTGGGAAACGCTGTTTACTCGCTCGCCGATTGGTGGAGCGGGGCGTCAGATTCATTCAACTTTATTCCGGAGGCAGTCATAACGACGCCAACTGGGACGCTCACAGCGATATCAAGAAGAACCACAACTTCCACGCGGGAAATACGGATCAACCCGTGGCGGCACTGTTAAAAGATCTGAAGCAACGCGACATGCTGAAGGACACACTGGTGATCTGGGGCGGCGAATTTGGACGCCAACCGACTGCCGAATATGCGATGGGGACCGGGCGCGACCACAACGCGTACGGGTTTACGATGTGGATGGCAGGTGGCGGGATCAAAGGGGGAGTCAGCGTCGGGACAACCGACGAACTCGGTTCAGCCGCTGTCGAGTCACCATTCCACGTCAAGCGACTGCATGCGACGGTGCTGCGACAAATGGGACTCGACCCCAACGGGCTGTCCTATTTCCACGGCGGACTCGATCAAAAACTGGTTGGAGTGGAACACGTAGAGCCGATACCGGAGATCATCTAGATCCGCTTGAGTCAACGCTTCCGTTTTGCCAGGCGGGTCAGCGGTTCAAACACGCCACCGCCAAGATTCGCCAGACTGAATTCCGGAAGCGGCAGTCCCTTCCCACCGTTCAGCGCTGCGCCCACCAGTCCCTTCAACAGACGGAAGGGTGCCAACAACCGGTTTTTGAGTGGAATTCGCGTTCCTTCTCCGGTCGCCCGGAACAGGAGCAATGTCACGTCGTCGTCGGTCAAATTCCCATTGTACAACGCCCTGACCCGTTTGCAGATTTGTTCGGACAACGTTTCGGGGTGATCGGCGTCGGTTTCCGAAACGATTTCCAGAAACTGTTTGGGACTAAGGAACTCACCGCGTTCGTTTCGCGATTCGATAAATGCATCCGTATAAAACAGCACCAGGTCGCCAACTCCGAGCGTCAGTTCAAGTTCGGCATACGTGCCGTCCTCGAACACACCCAGCGGCAGATCATCGGGACCGTGTGATTGCCCCAATGCTTCCTGATGTCGTTCAAGCAATCGCCACTTGCGATCACGTGCGGTGTAAATCAACGGAGTCGGATGGCCCGCGTTGCTGAACGTCAATTGACGTGTGGGAGCCAGAAATGTTGCCACTACTGCAGTGGCAAAACGGCCAGCGGTCGCGAGATTGGAAAATTCGGCGTTCATCGACGCAACGAACCGGATTTGCTGAATGTGGTTCACGAACCGGCGCATCAGCAGCCGCAATCCTTCGGCTGACGCAGCAACTTCAGAACCGTGGCCGCTGACATCGGCGAGCAGCAACCGTGTGATTCGCCCGGTGGCGCAGCTCGAGACGTAATACACATCGCCACCACTGTCGGCCTGCTGGTAGGGGCAACTGTAGACCCATGCATGGAGGCCAGGCAATGTGACCGTTCGGTCGGTCGCACGACTTCCACCCCAGATTTCCATACAGGTCATCGAGTGCGCCGCGTCCATCGGTTCATCATGAGTCTGCGACATCAGGTTTTCGCCATCAGTTCTTTATAGACGTGTTCGATGTTCTCAGCTCGTTCGCGAACCGTGACACCGGCCCACTCTTTATACCACGGCAAATCGATTGTCATTTTGATCTCGTCCAGCGATTTTCCGGCGGAAATGGCTTCCTGAACGGCCTGCCGCAGTTCAACGAAATAGCGCCGTTGCGTTTCGACCAGTTTTGCATCGCTGCGTTCGCCATGGCCGGGGCAGACCATTTTGATCGGCATTTTTGTCATTTCAGTCAGGACGGAAATCCAGCTTGCCGTGTCACTTTCGCCTGTATAGTTAAAGGGACCATTGACGCAACTGTCGCCTGTAAACAGGATCCCGTGTTTGGGTAGCCATGCAACAGCATCGCCGGGAGTATGTCCGTGACCGATATGGATCAGT
>JANXOO010000954.1 GCA_025353525.1 Schlesneria sp.
TCGGTGATGATCGCGACAAGCGATCAATCACATAGAGTACGAAGGCCGACGCGATGCAGGCGGGGAGCCGAAACCCAACGAAAGTATCACCAGCCAATGCAGTTGAGAGCCGGATCAGCACTGCCGTCATAGGCGGGTGATCGTAGTAGCTCCATTGTAAATCCTTCGACCAGCACCAGTAATAGACTTCGTCATCAGCGGCAGGAAGGACAGCAGCGAACAGAATGTAGCACACAAACGCGACCGAGACCCGCATCCATCGCCGTCGTTCATCCATGAAAAACTCGCATCAAATATCCCCGCTATGGGCGAACAAAAAAAACCGGATTCCATCAGTCATCGCTGGAACTCACGCTCCTGGCTGTCCCGGAGAAACCAAAACCTCCAACTCGTCCCACCCCGGGCGGATTTTGAATTTGTTGGGATTTTGCTGACAGGAACGAATTGCTGGCGTTTCTAGCTCTCCACCGACCCCGCGTCGGTGGAAGCACGACTTTCAAGCTAACTGGCGACAACGACAACCTGCACTCACCTGATCTATTCTTTCGTCGGCTCCCCGAAGGGATGGGGCCGACGAAAGAATAGATCAGGCGAGGTGTCTCGAAAGGACTTATTTAGCGGTCCAGTCGTGCTTCCACCGACACAGGGTCGGTGAAGAGCGTCAAACGTGTTTGCGTTGCCCTGCATTACTTTGGGAAGTGAGAAAACCTGCAACCGGATTGGGCCAGCGAAATCCGGATAAATCCGGAATCCGCCGTCCCACCCCCTACTTCCCCGGCCTTTCAAAAATCACAATATGTTGCCGTGGAAGTTTTGCGACCGTTTCCTTCCATTTCAATCCGAATTCAGGTTGTTCGACTTCTTTCCGGACCTGGGCTTCTGTCATTTTATGCACAAGCTTGATCGGTACCTGAGGGTCCTCCCGTCGGTATTCCACGAATGCAATTCGGCCCCCCGGTTTGAGTGTTCTGGAAAGTTCGAGCATCATTTCGAACGGGAACTCGAATTCGTGATAGACATCAACCATTAACGCCAGGTCGATGCTCGACGCCGTCAGCTTCGGGGATTTGTCTGTGCCAAGCACCAGTTCGACATTATCAATCTTGCGATCCTTCAGCTTGTCTTCCAGCAGATCAAGCATTTCTTGCTGAATGTCAACGGCATAAACTTTTCCGGACGCACCGACTTCGTCTGCCATCATCATCGTGATGACGCCCGAGCCGGCTCCGATATCAGCAACGGACTGACCGGGTTTCAGCTTCAGTTCTTTCACGAGCTCGCTGAGACGTTCTTCCTCTTCCCGCTCGGGGCGTTCGAGCCAGGGGGCTCCGTGAAATGTCATGACCAGCGCAATCTCGCGCCCCAGATAGAATTTTCCGGTTCCATTCGGATCATGATTTTCCCGCGTTTCATAGCGGTCCGTTTTTTTATCTTCTGTCTTGGCAGATTCCTTGTTTTCAGGCCGATTTACCGGAGAATCGTCCGCCGCTGCGGGCAAGTTGAAAAGTCCACTCGACATTACCAGCCACAGAATTCCGCTTAATATGGCACAGAAGAAACAACAGATCCGCACGGACGATCGCTTGCTGCGAGCGCAGCGTCGCGAACAGGATGCCGGTTCGTTCAGGCAGAAATTGTCAGTCCTTTGATTCATTGGCGCAGACATGGTGGTTCCCAAAAATGCTGTCGTTCAAAATCCGCGAGCCGACCGGATATCTTCGAATCCGCGCAGATGATATCCGATTCTCAGGTAGTCCAACATCCGGCACAGCGATCGGACTGCGACCCCCATTCCGTCCGGGCCACTGAATCCGCCAAATTGACCGCCACCCTTCAAGTGCGGTTCGAGTTCCAGGAAAACGCCAGGTGCTCCGATCTTTTTCATCCGTTCGTCGATCCGAGGCAAGTGTTCTCGCAAATCGCGCAGAATCAATTCGTGCCCCGAGTCGCCGATGTCACACGGAACGAAATTCTTCAGGCGTTCTTCATCGACGACACCCGTCCATTTGAGGTTCGGGTCGACTCGGTAGTCTTTAATATGAATCCAGCCCAGGTGGTCTCGCATCGCTCGGTATTCCGCGAGGCATTCAAGCGGTGACAGATTCTGTGATGAAATATTTCCGCCATCGAAGATGCAGACCAGGTTTGATCGCCCGACTGCCGTCGCCAGTGCCGCCAGCATCCGACCGTTTTGGCCGACGAGGTTCGCTTCGACTTCCAACCCGAAGACCAGACCGGCGCGAGCGCACAAATCAACAATTGGCCCCAGCCGGTCGGCCGCCCGCTGCACATAGGCCGCCGGGTCTTCTCCTTTCGGATGATAGAACGAAAATCCGCGAATCAGCCTGGCATCCAGAGCGTTGGCAACGCGGATTGTTGCGGCCACGTCGGTTTCGTGATAACGAAGGTCGGGGATATATTTATTATGACTCCCGTCATCGACATCCAGTAATTTCACTTTCCCAAGCCGCGAACCAATACTCGCCACCTGCATCCCGTAGTTGGCATGCAGCGACTTGAGTCGCGCCAGTTCGTTCGCGTCCAGTTCTGTCACATGTTTGACCTGGCCGCTACCAACAACATCGACGAATCGCGGGCTGTAGTAGCTCAGCCCCAACGCGGCGAGTACCGACAACTGTTCGACAGCCGTTTTGGAATTCGCCGCCTCGTCTGCAAAAGCGCTCAGTGTAATACAGGGTTGGTCCACAGGACAAAATCTCCGTCAAATCACTTTTGAAACCTGAATATTCGCCTGGCAGACACTGAATTTCCAAATTCCAGAC
>JANXOO010000968.1 GCA_025353525.1 Schlesneria sp.
TTACTGGTCTTTGTCATGTGGGGAAACGCAGCGACGTAGCGGCTCGGTCAGAGCCTCGCCCTCCCATGATGGCGATTCGCCCTGGAGAAATCCGCTGGGCATGTCAGCAACTTGCGACAATTGTTCATGCGCCGATTCTTAAGGACAACGCCGTGACCGATTTTTGCACGACAAATTTAGCCCCGGCGCGCCGGGGTTGGTCCCTCCCGAATTTACCAAAGCTTTCCACTCTTTCTTCGGTAAAACCTTGCGGATCATTCGTCTGAAGATACATTTAAAAAACTGCTGGACGGGCGTGAGCAAGTTCTGCGGGCCGCTTCCACGCAGATCGACGCGAACCTATAATCGGAGGTTCGCGTCCGGGGAATTGACTCTCGGATGTGTTTTTACTGGCGAAGCTGATTCGGAATTGTGATCCGGCGGCCTGGCGACACTTGCAAGGATCGATTCTCGTGCTTCGGACTCATACCTGCGGCGAATTGCGGACTTCACACATCGGACAATCGGTCACCCTGTGCGGATGGGTTGACACGTATCGCGATTTCGGCGGACTCGTCTTCATCGACCTTCGGGACCGTTATGGCATGACTCAGGTTGTCTTTAACCCGTCACTCGCCGAAATGCACGCCGTTGCAAGATCGCTTCGTAACGAGGATGTCATTCGAGTCACTGGCGAGGTTGTTGCGCGACCTGCTGATATGCAAAACCTGAAGCTGTCGACTGGCGAAATTGACCTCAAGGGTCGCCAGCTCGAAGTACTGAACAAAAGCAAAACTCCGCCATTCTTTCCGACGCAAGCCGAACTGCCGAACGAGGAATTGCGTCTGAAATACCGGTTCGTCGATTTGCGTCGCCCTGCTGTCCAGCAGGCAATGATCCTTCGCCACAACCTGTCAAAAGCGACTCGTGACTATTTCGACGAAAACGGGTTTCTTGAGATTGAAACTCCGATGCTCGGACGAAGTACGCCGGAAGGGGCTCGCGACTATCTGGTGCCGAGCCGGGTTCATGAAGGCTGCTTCTACGCATTGCCTCAATCGCCCCAGATCTACAAACAGATTCTGATGGTGGCCGGATACGACCGGTACTTTCAACTTGCCAAATGCTTTCGCGACGAAGATTTGCGAGCCGACCGGCAGCCGGAGTTCACTCAGATCGATGTCGAGATGGCCTTTGTTCAGCAAGACGATATTCTCGGCACCATCGACGGATTGATGGCTCGACTGGTGAAAAAATTACGTGGAACAGAATTGAAGCTGCCGCTGCCCCGGTTGACGCATCGTGAGGTGATGGAGCGGTTCGGCAGCGACAAACCCGATCTGCGGTTCGGACTCGAACTGACGGATCTGGGCGAAATTGCCAGCGTCTGCGATTTCGGTGTCTTCAAATCGACGATCGAATCGGGTGGACGGGTTCGCGGTATCCGTGTCCCCGGTGCGGCCGAAAAGTACAGCCGTAAACAAATCGACGACCTGACCGAATTCGTCAAACAATACGGTGCCAGGGGCTTGGCGTTTTTCCGCGTCAAAGATGGGGAACTCGATTCTCCGATCGCAAAGTTTTTTAGTCCCGACCACCAGAAAGCGATCATCGCGAAACTCGATGCTCGACCGGGTGACCTGATTTTCTGTGTCGCCGATTCGTTCAAAGTCAGTTCAGCCGCATTGAATGCGTTACGACTGAGGCTTGGCAAGGAACTCAATTTGTTCGATCCGCAGGAACTCAAGATCGCATGGGTTGTTGATTTCCCGATGTTCCAGTGGAACGACGAGGAAAAGCGGTGGGATGCCGAGCACCATCCGTTTTGCCAACCGGTCGAAGAAGACATCCCCTTCCTGGATTCCGATCCCGGAAAGGTCCGGGCTCAATCGTATGACCTGGTCTGTAACGGCTACGAAGCTGCCAGCGGCAGCGTCCGAATTCACGACTCGACCGTTCAGCAGAAGATCTTCAACCTGCTGGGAATCACCAATGACGAGGCTGAAGCACGATTCGGGTTTCTGCTCGAAGCACTTCGCTACGGAGCTCCTCCACACGCCGGCGTGGCCCTTGGGCTGGATCGCTGGGTCATGCTGTTTCTGGCGTCGGACAACATCCGCGATGTGATTGCGTTTCCCAAAACGCAAAAGGCAGGTGATATGTTGACCGGTGCACCTGCCGAAGTTGATCCGAAACAGCTTCGCGATCTGCACATCAAGGTCGATGTACCGCGATAAAGCGAGTGGCAGGTCATCACCACGCGTAAAGCGCACCCAGCGTCCCTGATTCGGCGTGGATTCGGCCTGCGAACATCAGATCGGCATTCGCGTAGAGCGACCATTGTTGGTTTAACTGAATCTGCACGCCTTTTCCGTAAACCAGATAGTTCTGGCCCAGCCGAGTGCCATGCGATGTGAACGCTCCTCCGGCAGGAGCTCCGTTGAATGACGCACTTACGATTCGGTCGTTATCGAGTAACTCCGAGACCCAGCGCGCGTGCCAGTAACCGGTAAAGACGACTCCTTTCGGACCCGTCAACTGGTCGACGACCAGGCGTCCACCAAGACTCGATCGCAGCGAGTTCGCCTGACTGGCCGAAACATTTAATGCAGCAGCACCTCCGGATTCGCCGAAACCTTGCTGTGCCAGGTACAGATACTGAAGTCCGACAAGAGGTT
>JANXOO010000976.1 GCA_025353525.1 Schlesneria sp.
GCGCGTGCGACAACATCGGCGAACGGGATTCCTGTCACACCCGCAACAAACAGGCCGACCGGATTATTGTTCGACCGAGTTCTCGCTCCCGTGACAACGACTGTCGTTGGATGATCAGTCGATTCTTCGAACCGGATCCGATTGGCGTCGTTGACGAGGTTGCCAAATCGCACGTCCCCGTCTGATTCGAGGTTCAGTTCAAGCGGCGAGCCAGCCACGACATTATTCCCGGCAATCCAGCCTGCCGACTGAAGAGCATTGTTCAATCTCAAATCGACGGCGGCGTTTGGCCGAAGAAGATTGTCGCTTGCCAGATCTTTGGCGGCAGCCAGTGCAGCGGCTTCCGATGCTGTTTTTAATTCCAGTTGCGCCGTTTCAAGCCAGATACGATCCAGAATCAGTGCCAGTCCCATCATGAAAACCAGCAACGCCACGGCAACGGCAGGCGTCGTAAAGCCGTGTCGCTGTCGCGTTTGTTGAAGTATTCGTTGGGGTTGGCGAATTCGTTTCATGACTCGTTTCACATGTCGACCATGTTCGATTCGTACAATATTCAATAACGACAACTCAAAGACGGTGAAAAGCGACGAGCTGGCGATGTCAAATTTCGCCAGCTCGACAAACAATTGTCAATTCCTCGGTTGCAGCAAATGAGCAGTCGGTGCATTGCGTTGCACTGGCGCCTGGTCATCAATCGGCGCGGTCTGGTTGATCGCGCGACTTGGAACGCCGTTCAACGAGGGTGACTGATTGTTGTTCTGCATCCCGCCCGGATTGGACGGTCCGGCGCTCGGAATATTTGAGTTTGGCAACTGGTATTGCGTGCTGCGACTGCTGTCCGATTGCATACGGCTGGTCGTGTCGTAGTAGCGGCCCTTGTCGTCGAACCGATTTGTGGCCCTTGAAGCCCCTCGGTAGATGTCGGTTGCGAACGGCGGTTTGGCAGGATCAGACTTCTGCAATCCGAGCAATTCGAACAACGTCACTCGTTCTTCGCTCGACAGTGCCAGCCCCCCGTCGCCCTTTCCGTTCGGGTTGTATGTGAGCGTGATCTTTCCGCGATCTTTTGCGAGTACGACAATGTTCGTCTGGGAGACTGTCAATTCCAGCGTCACGTGGTTGTTTCCGCGATCAACACGGCTTTGTCCAAAGTTGCGGTTAATCGCCAGCACCTTGACACCTTCGAACAGTCGCATCGTCAATCCCCCCTGGAATGCGCTGTCGCCACCGGCAACCCCGCCCCCCTGAGCGGTGAACAGGACATCGACCGAATCGCCGGGCTTGATGATCCCGTCAACGATCGCGACACCGTCGCCGACTTCAACAGAGACGGCCCGCATTTCAGAACCGATATCGAACGGCGGCAATTCGCCTGCGGAATAGAGTTGTGCTGCTTTGATTGGTTGAGCCGCTTTGATCGGTTCGCGAGCGACGCGACCGACGATCACGCGGTTGGCCAGCAAAACGTCTGGTGTCAGTTTGGATGGCTCGTAGCGCCCGACACCCAGATGATCGGCTGTGATCATCGTACCGGGCTTGATATCGGTCACCGCCATTGGCACATTGCGAAGCGGTGGCGCGGGCTTCTCCTTGTGAGCCCAGAGGGTCTTGGCAAAAAAGCCGACGACCAGTAGCCCGATGATTCCGAACATCACGACAGTTAGAAGTGCAGGTGTCAAACGTCTCACAGGACAGTCTCCCCGGCGCCCGCAGTCTCCGCAACGAATGTGTCGCGAACGAATGGCAGGTCGCCTGCTTTAAGTCACCGAATGATTTCGAGTCAACGACTTCGTCGAATTGTTATTCCCGCACCATCCGTGTTTCAGAAAACAGATTCCGTCCGTTCAGCCCAAGTCCGATGGGCCAAAGCAAGTCGGGCGAGGCGACGGACATGGGGACCGCCACTGAAACCGACACAACATCTCCGCTCCATTCACCAAAATCGACTTCCACCTGCATCCCCTGTTGCAGGCGCGGGGCAAGGACCCGCTGTATCTCGGCTTCAACATCTGCGATCTGTGCGCCCGGCAGGCTGGCCTTGCGTGATCCCGCTCGTGACGCTTCCACGATCAGGCTGCGCGAATAGAACAGCACCATGAATTGAAACAGCGCGAGCAGCAGCACGAACAGAATTGGAAGTGTCAGCACGAGTTCCATGCTGAGCACCCCTCTTCGTCCCCGCTTTCGCAAGCGATTCGTACGGGAGGTGAATGTTTTCATGTTTGGTTTCGCTCAGCAGCGGCCTGATTGGGCCGCAGGTCCTGTTTCAAGGGCCGATCCGACCCCAACTGTCCACCTCGAATGACATCTGCAGCATTCGTCAGCATGACCAGCCATGTCGCCATCGCAACCGGAATGGCGAAGGGCAGGATTCGGCGTTTTCGTTTTTCGGAATCCGCTTCTGTTTTGAAGACCGGCTTCCCTCGGGCATCCGTCTTGCCTGTCGCCAGATATTGTTTCTTGAATGATTTCGATCCATGGCGGACAAACTTGTAAAGCGTGACCAGAATCCCGTCGACGACGACCATGACCAGGCTGGCAATGATCAAAAAGAATGTCAGCTTGAAACCCAGCCAGGCTCCCAGTGCCCCCATCAGTTTCACGTCGCCTCCGCCACCCCCCGCGACAATCCACAGCACGAAATAAATGCCGAAACCGAGTCCGAATCCGGCGAGGCCGTCGATCAAGCCGTGGTTTTCCATTAAACCTGTCCAGGTTCCAAACCCGTAACTACAGCATTGATAAACCAGACCCAGTCCGAAGAAGGGGACGGTCAGTTTGTTCGGAATCTTCCAGTGAAATGTGTCGGTATATGCCGTCGCCAGCGTAAAGCCCACGACCGCGATGACAAAAACAGTGTGTTGAAGCGTCCAGAACATAGTTGACCTTGTGGCAATTCCGGCAGTAGTAATTCGTCGTGTTTTCTAACGAATGGAAGACAAGCTGATGCCCGGTCTCCCACGCACATTATGCTTCAACGTACCTCTTCACGATTCGACATCTTCAATTCTACTGCTCGATGACCGGTGAAAGCCTGAACTCCAGCGACCGATCATGCAAACCCGGCGGATCGCGCCAACTTTGACGGTCGTAGCGATTTTTCCGGATGCGGCACTTCGAATGCCGGTTTTTGATCGCAACGTGTCGTCATCCATTTGAACGAGCCAGGAACTTTTGACCCCTCAACCCTTTCAATACGCACCCACCCGCAATTACAAATCGGATATCGGCGGAATTCACCGGAGCTAAAACGGAGGGGATTAATGCGGGATTTTGTGCAAACGGCTGAAGAAGCCGCACGACGGGCAGGACACGTACTTCGTGCATGGTCGTCAAAATTCACCGTTCGGGAAAAAAGTCGATCGAATCTTGTCACCGAGGCCGACGAGGCGGCGCAAGCAGCGATCTACGAATTCATCCACAGCCGTTATCCTGGCCATGGATTTTGCGGTGAAGAAGGCCTGTCGATCGAACGGAGCGATTCTCCCTACCGTTGGGTCATCGACCCGCTCGACGGCACTACCAATTACGTTCATGGATTTCCGTATTACTGCGTGTCCATCGGGCTGGAATGTCGCGGCGAAATGATTGTCGGGGCTGTTTTCGATCCGAATCACGATGAGATGTTTATCGCAGTCCGCGGCGAAGGCGCGACATTGAATCGCCGAAAACTGCGGTGCTCGTCAATTGATGAACTCGGCCAATCGCTGCTGATCGCCAGTCTGCCGGTTGCAACAAGCGGGCATGACGAAGCTGTCCGGCGTTTCCTGACCGTTCTTCCGATTGCTCAATCGGTCCAGCGAACGGGTTCCGCCGCACTGAATCTGGCCAATGTCGCTGCTGGTCGGGTTGAAGGGTTCTGGTCAACCAGTTTGAAGCCGTGGGATATGGCGGCCGGAATTCTTCTGGTGGAAGAAGCGGGCGGAACCATTTCAAAAATCGACGGATCGGCATTCCGACTGGATGAACCGGACCTGCTGGCAACCAATGGCACGGCCATTCATCAACAACTATTGCCGATTCTGACAGGAGCGACGCGATGAAAACTCTGCTGAGACGACGCGATTTCCTCAAGCTTGGAACCATTGGCGTTGCAATCTCATCGGTCACGATTGCCAACCGGGGCCGACTTTTTGCTCAACCCGCTGAGGCTGGCAGTGGACTGATTGTCCGGACAGAAACGCCGTACAATGCCGAACCGCCTTTGGAAAGACTGGTTGAGAAATGGCTCACGCCGACTTCCGCGTTCTTCGAACGCAGCCATGGAAAAGTTCCCATTTTGAATGACAATGACTTTGCCGTGACTGTCGACGGGATGGTTGATCGGCCTCTGGAATTGAAATTGCCGGAATTGACCGAACGCTTTCCGGTATCATCGCTCACGGCCACACTGACATGCGCAGGGAACCGCCGGACGGAGTTTAATCGAATCAAAAAGGTGCCAGGCGTACAGTGGGAGTCGGGCGCGATTGGTAATGCCGAATGGCAAGGGGTCCGCCTGTCGGATGTCCTGAAAATGGCAGGTATCACTTCCGGGGCCAAACATATCTGGTTCGAAGGACTTGATCAGATTACTGACAAGGGAGAAACGTTTCCGTTTGGAGGATCAATTCCGCTTGAAAAAGCGATGTCGGATACCGAGTCCATACCTGGTTGTCTGCTTGCCATGCAAATGAACGGAAAGCCGTTGTCAGCCGGGCACGGTTTTCCTTTGAGAACCATCGTCCCCGGATTCATCGGCGCCCGCAGCGTCAAGTGGTTGTCGAAGATCACAATCAGCGATCGACCCTCGGCAAATCACTATCTGGCGCACGCCTATAAGCTAATCTCCGAAGATACTCACGCTGCCGTCGAAGCTGCCGACCCGATTTACGAATATATTTTGAACTCGATCATTTGCACAAAAGGACCGACACCACTAGTTCCTGGTTCTCGCGTGACGATTAAAGGCGTAGCGATTTCTGGCGGTCGATCTGGCGAACGACTGAATCGTGTCGAGATTTCGGTCGACGGGGGAGATACATGGTTGCCCACGACAATCACCTCGCCTGTCCGCGATTTCTGCTGGATCCATTGGTCCGCCGAGATTTCGTTGACTGCAAAGACGGAAAGTATCCTCGTACGAGCCACCGGTTCAAGCGGCGAATCCCAGCCTCGGGAGACTCCGTGGAACGTGAAGGGTTATCAATACAATGGATGGCATAAGGTCGATTTGACGCCTGCCTGAAGTTTTTAGCGTAACGCACCGTGATCGAGAAGCATCAGCAGGTTATGCTTCAGCTTCAGTAGGTTATGCTTCAGCATATCGGCGCAGTCAGTAGTTTATGCTTCAGCATATCGGCGAAGAAAATGAGAAGTCCAATAATATCGAAAGACATTCTTCTGCTGCCAAGCCTCAATAACATGCGTCTTGAAATATGTTCAGGCGAGCGGCAGGAAAGGAAATATCGGTCGCTGAAAAACGGGGTTGAAAAACGGGGACAATCACCAGGAAGACCTGGAGCCAGTCCCCGTTTTTCAGTCGGTAAATTTTCCACTGCCGGTCGCCTTAATTGAACTTCTTCTCCTTTTCTCAGGTCACTCTTCGATAACGTAAACCGGATTGGAAAGAATCCAGATTCGTTGTTCGCCAGCGACATCCAGCCAAAGTTCAGTTCGGTAGATTCCCGGCTGATTGATGCGGAATTCAAAGTCGCCACCGCCTGACTCATTGATCAACTGGCCGTTACGAATCAGTTTCCAGTGTCCTGGCAAAGGCGATTGTCCGACCAGTTTCGCTCCGTCGGCCTGCTTCAAACTGTCGGTCGTTTTTACAAGGCTTCCCATTTCATGGCGCAAACCAGCGGATATCAATGCGAAGTCGAACCCGGTCGCGTCGGCGATCCAGTCGAACGCAACGAACGCGTGTCCGTTGTTCAGTGATTGCCAGACCGCAGGTTGTGACAGTTCGGACATCAGCAGATGGGTTGCAACATGTCGCAAACTGTTCTCGTAGGAATCCAGCCGCAAGTGAAACAGCGTTGTGCCGACCACAGCATCGTCCGGAATCGGGGTCATTGCGGCAAATACTTTTTTGTCAAATTGCAAAAGCTTCTCCCCCAGCCCGTCCTCCACGCGAACCTGTTCGTCCTCGTCAAGAACGACCGTCAAACCGATATTCTGATGAGCATCATTTGCCGACACGCCGGTGTGTGGCACCTTTGCGCACAATTGATCCCATCGCTTCAGGTAGTCGGCCGGATAGTCGAGCAGTGCCGAGAATGCCTCTTGTGGATATTGCCGGATCAGGTCACCCGTTTTAAGCAGCCAAAGCGGATTCTTCATCGATGACAGCAATCTCTTTTCGCCTTTGACATCGGCGTGCGTATTGTAGATTTCTACTCCCGTCAATCCGTCGATATCCCAGTCCATTCGCTCTTCAAGATGCGTCAGAAATGTCAGGCCGTCACGGTCACGGACGGTCATGGACAGTTCTTGCGGCTTTCCGGAAAGGAATTCCCTGATCCGTTGTCGAGGAAAGACGAGCATTCCGTTCGTTTCGGCACCCGGTATCAACAAGACTCCATCCCGAAGCCCCTGATGCCCATCTTCAAAGACCTCGTAGTGATCCGCTGGATGTTCTGTGAACATCAGGATCTGAGTTCCCGCCTTCCTCGCGGCGCTGACGATTTCCTCGATGGTCCCGCGACTGTCATGAGAGAACGCCGAGTGAACATGCAGATTCGCTCGAAATTCCCTGAGCGGCCCCTGACGTAGACGAGTACGTCGCTCCGATGCGAAGTTCTTTACCGCCAAATGGACCGCTTCGAGTCGTTCTGGCGTCAGCCGATCGATGGCGTCTGTCGCAAATGCCGCAAAATTGAGCTGGCAAAACAGAATGGCACCGAACGAAACCCGCGCGGTGAAGCGACGGTCAGGTTCCGAACAGCGTGCATCAGCGGTTTTGAAATTTGAATTTGACATCACGTCTCTTTTGATCGCGGAAAAGGGGCCAAGTCCAATAATATCGAATGCCATGCTTCTGCTGCCAAGCTTCAATAACATGCGT
>JANXOO010001022.1 GCA_025353525.1 Schlesneria sp.
CTGCAGGAATTGATTCGCGCTTATCCACATTCGGAAACGTCGAAGAAAGTACAACATCAGTTAACGCAAGTTTACAGACGAGCAGGAAAGCGTCCCGAAGCCTATGCGGTTCTGGACAACATCCGGCGTCACTCGACGGACGACAAGTCGCTTGCAAACGCGACGTTGGCCACGATTGAATTTCTTGAAGAGTCACAAGAACCCGAAGCGGCGGAGCCCTTATGGCGGACGCTTGCGACGAGCGATCGGGAAATGTCTGTCACTTACAAAGGAAAATCTCACCGGCTGGACGATTTGCTTGTAAAAAGGCTGCAATCGAGGGAATCCGATTCAACGTCGCGACCGGGGTTTGTCGAACGAACGTGGTCCGTGGCATTGACAACCGGTGATCAGGTCATGTTTCCGGAACTCCCGCCGACGCAAAGCCGGCAGAAAATCCTTGTATCCAGAAAGCAAGAGCGATCGCCAAACGCGTGGTCATGGCGATGTGTCGATTCGCGGACAGGTGAAACCCGTTGGGAAGTTTCGGCCCGCGATGCGATCCTGGTTGCCGGGACGACTCCGTTCCTTTTGTTGATCGGAACGTCACGAGGCTGGCAGGCGCGTGAAGAGTCGACTGGCAGACTTGTGTGGGAGCACGAGAGTCCTGTCGAGTCCGTGCCGATGTTCGCAGGACAAACCGGTGACTTCAGGACAGGTGCCCTGTGGCCCATGTCATTCAGTACCGAACAAGGGATGGAACTGATTGACCCGCTCGACGGGCAATCCGCCGCCAAAATCAAACCACCAGGACGATTGCACTGCGTCATCGGGATTGCAATGGCGGAAAACGGCGTCCACTTGCCTCACCTGCCGCCAGACATTGCGGCATCAAACGATGAGGGGACCATGACTCCACTCGATAAGTTCAACCACGAACGACTGCCTGGAATTCTGCTGCAAACACTCAAGCCAACGCGAACGTGGTTGGCGACTTCAACGGCCCCGCGCGGTCGATGGGACGTGAATGAACTATGGGGAGACGGTGAACCGTGGGCGGACGCACCGTTCCTCGTGGGGAATCGAATTGCCGGAATCACAACCGATCATCATTTGATGGGGTACAGCGTTGCTAAACGGCCATCAGACAACTCTTCTCACGAAAAGTCGGAGACGGGATTGTCACCCGCTTCGTCAGCAGACCTGTTTACATTTTCAAGACGTTCAGACGCTGACGACCGAACTCTTGAAGAAATTGCAAAAGAGTACTTTTCACAACACGATCGCGTTGAAAAAGTGAAACCGTCATCAGATCTCAAGCCGGCGTCCGATAGCTGGTCATTCCGCAACCTGTCATTCGCGCAGGCGTCCCCGATTGCCTGGTCGTTGAACGGCGAATTGCTTGTGATGGCGGATGCCTCGTCGTTGATGGCCTTTGATCCGTTGAATGGACATCGAAAATGGGCCACGGGACTTGCCGATTTTCCGTTGCACGATCCCATGCGACAGATCTGTGCTGAAAGTAATGTGGTCTATGCCACCAGCCGTGGAACGCTACGCGGAATTTCGGTCAGTGACGGAAGTGTTTGTTGCAATCGGTACCTCGGCAACGCAGCGAATCAATGGCGCACGAGCGTCGCATGGTGCGAACGAGCTGCGCTCGTTACCGCACCAGGGAACCCGAGTCATCGCAAAGGAGTGCTCGCCGTCTGGCCCGTTGAAGAAACCCGCACCGATCGGTCGACGGTTCTGCTGTTCGATCTGGAAGCGGGCGAAGTCAGTCAACGTCTTGCGGTCGATTCAGAACCGCAGCGACTTGAGTTGTCCGGCGACGGAAGGGGAGTGCTGTGGACCAGAACGAGTCTTTCAGGACTTCAGCCAATCGGCGCAAACATCCGGTAGTCTGATTGTTTGCGAACTCCGGTCACAAATGATTCCCGTGTAAACGCCATGTCCATCAAAAAGGCATCACCAAAGCAAAATTTGTATGCTCGCGATTCGTGCCATCTGCATCCATCGGGTCAACGCGAGTGCGGAACCGTGCCGTTTTTTTCGATTCTCGCGACCTGAATCCCGATACCTGATCCAAGTTGAACGGCGTGACCGTCTCCAATGATTCGGTCGCCCAGGCAGATACTCAGTGGTACTGCTGGCGACCGATCGAAAACGATCACTGTTCCCGGCTGCCAGTTCACAAGTTCGGCCAAGGTCAGTGACCGTTCGCAAACCCGGACGCTGACCGAAACCGGAAGTGATTCGATACGGTACAATAGTGCATCCGAGCGAGTCAGTTCCATGGCAAGCGCCTCCAGCAGGTTTCGACATATCCTTTGACATCGGATGCACCGGGAGCAGAACTTCGACAAATGTTGCGAATCCCGACCGGCAGAAAATGCGAGACTGCGAGCCGCGAAGATTTTCCGGCAGAACGGCAAGGCTCGCCGCTGGGCGATTCCCGCGTGAACGCATGAATCGAACGTTCATTGCCAAAACGCGTTGCGTTTTGGTTTAGCCGACCGCAACTCAGACTGCGAACCGAAAAACTACGGCAACAGATCCCGCACGGTATCGCGCTCCTGTTTCAATTCAGCCACCGTCTTGTCAATTTGCGACTTGCTGAATTCATCGATCTGGAAACCGGGAAGAACTCGCCAGTTCCGACCATCGCTACTGAGCGGCAGGCCTGTGACAATGCCCGAATCGATTCCGTAGCTGCCGTCGGAACAGACTGCCGCACTGAAGCAGTCGCCAGCCGCCGTCGGAGTAATGATACTCTTGACGGTGTCCAAAGCCGCATTCGCAGCACTCGCAGCACTCGATGCCCCTCGCGCTTTGATAACCGCTGCCCCGCGCTGCTGGACAGCACTGACGAAGTCACCTTTGAGCCACGCGTGATCGGTAATCACGCTCGACACCGGCTTTCCATCGATTTTGGCATTCACAAAATCGGGATACTGCGTCGACGAATGGTTGCCCCAAATCGCAAGGTTGGATACCGAAGAAACGGTCCTGCCTGATTTTTGAGCCAACTGGGAGGCGGCGCGATTCTGATCGAGTCGAGTCATGGCGAACCACCGGTCACGCGGTACATTCGGTGCATGAGACATCGCGATCAGGCAATTCGTATTGCACGGATTGCCAACGACGACGACCCGTACGTCTTTGGCCGCGGCCGCCTGGATGGCCTTGCCAGTGTTCGTAAAAATGGGACCGTTGATCCGGATCAGATCCGAGCGTTCCATTCCCTGTTTGCGAGGAATACTGCCGACGAGGATCACAAAATTCACGTCAGCGAAGGCCTGTTCCAGAT
>JANXOO010001088.1 GCA_025353525.1 Schlesneria sp.
CGCTGTCGTCTGTTTTGCTCCCACCGAAATCAGGTACAGTTTCGAGAGCATTGATAATGAATTGGCGCAGTATGTGACGCACCAGTTGCACGCACACAAGATCAAGGTGGTTCCGCCCGACCTGATCAAAGGCTGGCTGGACGAACACAAAGACTGGGACAAACCGGAAGAGATCGGCGCCTACTTCAAAGTGAAGTACGTCGTCTACATCGACCTCAATTCGTTTACGCTGTACGAAGAGGGAAGTTCTAACCTTTACCGTGGCCGATCTGAATCAATTGTCAGCGTCTGGAAGATGGATGAAGTCGACACTCACGCAGAAAAAATCTTCAGTGCCGAAAAGACTTCGAAGTACCCCTTGTTCCAGCCGGTCAGTTCCGGAGACAAAACGTACACCACGTTCAAGGGCGAGTACCTGACCCGACTGAGCGACGAAATCGGTCGCTTCTTCTACGAGTATTACACGTCAGACGAAATCGGCTCCGGCGGTTGATCGTGATGCGCTGTTCTCGTAGAGCGCTTTCGCGAGATCACCAATTCACAAACGGGATCTGACGAAGTTTGAATTGGACAGGATTTGTTCGCCGTTCCAGCGGTAGGCGCAAAGGTATCCCCCTTTGGCGACGCTGTAGTCAAGGCAGGCAACGTTGTCGGTCAGTACCTGTGGCTGAGGCGCATTCAGCCAATAGTGGCCGATGAAGACCGGTTTGGCTGTTATCGGATACGGAATCGATTCTTCCACAACACGCGAGTCGAGTTCCTGTTCGCATCCGATCGGAGGCGATTCGAAGGCGTAACTTCCATAAGTGTGACCAGCTGACGGAAGATACCAGCGGGTCCTCATTTTTGTTCGGGCGGCCCCTTCTTTGTCATAAAAGACGACGCCATCGGGAAGTGTCGCCTCTTTTCCTTTGAGGACCACTTCAACCCCATCAAAAAGTGCGTTACCCGATTTGCAGGCGGCGTAAAGAAATTCATCGTCAACTTTCCGTCGACCCGACAAAGCGTTCGAAATGGTCGAGAGCGCCGGTTCGTCCCAGGAGGCATGGACAACTCGAAGTCCTTCGAGGTCCAGTGACAGTGGCAGAGTGCGAAACCAGTTCAGGTATGACGCCAGTTCACCCGATTGTAGCTGTTCGACCGTGGCGCGGTGTTGTCGGATGTTTTTCGGTGAGTGTTTCCGCAGTGTTTCGCCTGGCAAATCGGGATCGATCGTATGATAGGCCAGGGCATTCAGCTCGTGATTTCCCATGACGGCCAGTGCCGATTCCGATTCAATCATCGGTCGCACGATTTCAAGCACCTGCCGGATTTGAGGACCGCGATCGATAAAATCGCCAAGAAAAATAATCCGTCGTTCAGGGTGTCTGTAGATGCCGCCGCGTCTGGCATATCCAAGCGTTTCCAGCA
>JANXOO010001090.1 GCA_025353525.1 Schlesneria sp.
CTGTCTGTCGATCGCCATGCACACTGTATTGATAATGGCATTGGGACCACTGGGGCACTTACATCGAGCGGGCGTACTGGTCTGGAATGCCTGGTTCATCGTGCAGAACTGGTTCCTGTTCGGCACGGCGGATGATGCATCGATTCACGCTGACAAGATGACGCAACCCGGCACCTCTCAAAGCAGAAGCAGGCTCGCGTACTCGATTGTGGCAATCACCATGCTGTGGCCGTTACTCGAGCCAGCAGGGTTCTGTGATCACTGGCCTGCATGGGCCGTTTATGCCGCGAAGCCTGAACGAATCAACGTGTTTATTCGCGAGGACGAACTGAATAAACTGCCGGACGAACTGAAACGTTACGTCGAGCCACAGTCGTTACCAGATGGATGGCATCCGTTTCGCGCCGACCGCTGGTCGCTGGATTCTCTGGCCGTTCCAATCTATCCACAGGATCGATTCCAGGTCGGAGTCGCTCTGGGGCTGGTGAATCGTTGCCAATTGACAACGATCCGGATCGTTGTTCAGGGGCCAGCCAACAGGTTCACAGGACACCGCGAAGTCCGGAATTACGACGGCCTGACGTCAGTCACGCGATTGGCAGAGTCGTTCCGGTGCGGTAGCGTGCCGAAAATTTGCCCACCGTCTGGTTGATCGCAACGGGAATTTCCTTCAGGAAAAAACGAAACGGAAAAACCCGTTCGTTAAACGGCGGCGAAATTCGCCTTAAGTCATTTAAATAAAGCAACTTAAGTATGAGGCTGTGCAACTCGAAGTCCAGGGTTGTGTGGTTTTCCGGACGCAAATAGAATAAGCAGGTGGTTGCCGCTCATCGGTACGGCAGTTTCCCGTGTTTTTTCGTCGAAATTTTGAATCGGGACTGCCAGGGGTCTGGCGGCGATCTGAGTTGTTACGGGCGGTATGAATGCGTTTTTTGCTGATTGATCGAATCATTGAACTGGAACCCGACAAGTCCATCACGGCATTGAAAAATCTGTCGTTGGCGGAAGAGTACCTTGCCGACCACTTTCCAGGCTTCCCGGTCATGCCCGGTGTATTAATGCTGGAAACGCTGATTCAGGCGGGTGGCTGGCTGATTCGACATTCGGAAGATTTCGCTCATAGCACGATCATGCTGAAAGAATCGCGGGCTATTAAATTCAACAGCTTTGTGACTCCGGGAAATTCGCTGATCGTACAAATGACGGTCAGGAAACAGACGGGGAATGTTTGGGAATTCAACGGTTCGGGGACAGTGAATGGTCATTCGGCAGTTTCCGCAAAACTGACATTGGAAACATTCAACCTCGCGGAACGGAACCCGTCGCTGGCAGATTCGGATGCCCTTCAGATCCAAAGCTATCGGGACATTTTTCAACAAATCCGGACTGTTGTTCCAGCGTAAACAAACTTTAGTTCAATCAGAGAAAAAATCGTCGCATCGATATCGGGCCGACCCCGATACCGCGATCTAACGAGGATTTGTAATTCATGAAAGTTTCCGAACGAGTCGCCCTGGTGACCGGAGGAAGTCGGGGGATCGGCAAGGCGATCGTCGAGGCCCTTGCGATGGCGGGTGCCAAAGTCGCTTTCGTCTATCAGTCGAACAAAAGTGCCGCCGATGCGTTGGTAGCAGAACTGACCGGCAAGGGTTGCAATGTGTACGCCATTCAGGCGGACGCCAGCAAAAAGCCCGAAGCAGATGCTGCGATCGAAAATGTTATCGCCAAATGGGAGCGACTCGATATTTTGGTCAACAATGCCGGGATTATTCGCGACAAACTGATTCTCGCCATGACAATCGAGGAATGGCAGCAGGTGATCGATACGAATCTGACGAGTGTATTCAACTTCTGTCAATCGGCGATTCGTCCGATGATGGGGAACCGTTTCGGTCGTATTGTGAATATGTCGAGTGTCGCGGCGGATTTCTCGAATCCGGGACAGGCGAACTATGCCGCCAGCAAAGCGGGAATCGAAGGATTTTCGCGATGTCTGGCGACGGAATACGCCAAACGCGGAATTACGGTGAATTGCGTTGCCCCCGGCTTCATCGAAACCGATATGACGAGTGCCGTGGTCAATGCCGCAGGGGACAAGATCAAGAATTCGATTCCGGTCAGGCGGCTGGGCAAGCCGGAAGATATCGCGAATGCTGTACTGTTTCTTGCCAGCGACGAATCGAGCTACATCACCG
>JANXOO010001096.1 GCA_025353525.1 Schlesneria sp.
TGCGTCGGTAAGAGTTTAGTTCACCCATCAACGTGGGGTATGATTTTCGGGTTCGCGTTTCTTTGATTCGGAAACGCCATTGCTTTTTTTTTTTAACGTCGCCGGCTCGGCAACAGTCATGCGGGGTTGCGCTACGGCATACCTGTCGACGGAGCGACAGGGCTACTTTCTTTGATCGCCGATTGCGGGCCAATCGCGGGTTGGTTGACGTTCCGGAATTGTTTGACTGGCTGCTTTTCTGGCGATGTCGCTCGTTGACGACTCAATCTGTTGGATTGGACGGGGCGGCAGATTGTACGAGGAAAGAAAGGCCGGATTCCAAAGTCGGTCGAGTCGATGCTTCATCGCCTGAAACTTGATCGCCATTCCTGGTGCGAGTTAGTCGGGAAGTTCGGAAAGCGCTTCTTCCATGTCGCGCGTGAGCCCACGACAATCGACGCAACGACAAGTCGCCTGAGTCAACACCGGTACGACATCCGCAGTGAGACTCGCATCCTCTTTATCGCAATAACATTTACAACGTGTCCCCGTTCTACTCCTGTAACTCCGGTTGATCTCCGGTGTGCGTTCGGCGCCGACTTCGATCCATCCTGCCGTTACTACTCTTATGGTTTTCGGGTGGTGGGTGTTCGTCAGGTTTATTTCGAATCGTCGAGATCCGGCTGAAACCGCACGCCAACAAGACCCATGTCGCCAGTGCTACGCGAGGAGTGAAATTTCTCGGCTTTGTTTTGCACCGTTCGGGACGAAGGCTTCCTCAAAAAACCATCGAGCGATTTTCTCGTCGTCTGCGCCGATATCGGTGGTTGCGTAAGCATGGACGCATTTGCCTGAGGTACATCCGCCGATCACTTCGGTCGTGGCTTGCACATACAGCCGCAGCAAACACAACGGGTCTCAAGAAGTCGATTTGGAGAAGATTGCGATTCTGATGAAAGTGCTGTCTTTCTCCTGTCCGGAACGCAGGCTTTGCGGCGCCCATAATAGAAAACCTGAAAAGTGTTTGACTCTGCTCGAATAAGACAGCGATTAAGGCGAGCGGCAGAAAATCGATTACCAAATGAAAGTCCAGCGGGAGGGGGTCAAACCCCCTTTTGTCGAAGACGAAAAAGGGGATCGACCCCGGCCAGTCGGAGACTCTGGGATAAACATTTCTGCCGCTCGCCTAAAAACCGATCCAATTCCAGTCGGTACGTCATCGCGACAAATCAGGAATACCGATCGCTCGGCGTTATGCGGCAGAGAAATGCGAAGATGTTTTACCACAGAGGCACAGAGGCACAGAGAATGAAAGGAGAAGAGTCGCGTTGCGAGGACGCTTCGAGAGACTGACCGGGGCTTCTCGTTTCTTCGTTCGTGCATGGCATTTTGTGGGGAGTCATTTTTCTGTCACTGTGTCTGTGGTTCACTCTTTAATTCGTGTTCTTTGTGTTGGAGTGGGCGTTTGTTTCGGGATGAGGAATTCGTTATTGGCCTTTGTCATGTGGGAAAACGCAGCGACGTGGCGGCTCGGTCGGAGCCTCGCCCCTCCCATGATGCGGATTCGCCCTGGAGAGATCCGCTGGCATGTCAACAACTTGCGACAATTTTCATGCGCCGATCCTTCGTCCCTTGAGGACAAAGACGCTCGGTCCGTGCCGGGTGCTGTCCGTGCGGGATGCTAACGGTTTCAAAGCCGGTACAATCCCTGCCGGTCAGTCACTGTGAAATGTGTTTTCGGCAAATGTCGGCAGTTCTGATTCCAGAACGCTCTTCAGTAGCTCAAGCAGTTCGTTCGGCAGCAGGGCCTTCGGCGGCAGGACCAGACATGCTTCGCGTTCATCAACAATGCGCAGCGGCACCGAACTGAGTCGTGCCAGTTTGCCGATCTTTTTCGGGTTCCGGTAACCGAATACCACGTACCCGGGTTCGAGATGAATTTCGTCGATCTGCCAGCGGACAGCCAGAATCTGCAGCTCGCGGATCTGAACCATTTTCTCGACCGGTTCGGGGAGTGGCCCGAATCGATCCCGCAATTCCGACTTGAGTTCCTGCAGCAGTTCGAGTGTTGCAACCGTCGAAAACTTGCGATAAACCTCGATCCGGGGTCGTCCGTCCGGAACGTATTCGGACGGTAGAAATGCAGCGGACGGCAAGTTGATTTCGACGTGGCGATGCTCGCGTAGCGGTTGGCGTTTCGAGGCCCGGACCGCGTTCTCGAGCAGTTGGCAATACAGTTCGTAACCGACCGCCGCGATGTGGCCGGACTGTTCTGTCCCCAGAATATTTCCCGCACCCCGGATTTCGAGATCCCGCATGGCGATCTTGAATCCGGCACCCAGTTCGCTGAATTCTTCGATCGCTTTCAGTCTGCGAGACGCTTGCGGCGTCAGCGTCTTTCCATCGTCGAGTAACAGGTAGCAATGTGCCCGATGCTTGTATCGACCGACGCGACCTCGTAACTGATGCAGGTCGGACAAGCCGAAATTATTGGCCTGATTGATAAAAATCGTATTCGCGTTCGGGATGTCCAGGCCGCTTTCAATAATAGTTGTCGCGACAAGTACGTTTGTTCGCCCGTGTACAAAGTTCATCATGGCCGCTTCCATGGGTTCTTCGGTCATCTGGCCGTGGATGATATCGACCGTCGCTTCCGGGACGAGGCTGCGAATTTTATCGGCGATCGATTCGATGTTGTGGACGCGGTTGTGAACGAAGTAAACCTGCCCGTCGCGGTTCAGTTCGCGCACGATGGCCGAGCGGACGAGTTCACCGTCCCAACGACAGATACGCGTTTCGACGGCTTGCCGGTCCTGCGGCGGCGTTTCAAGGTTCGAGATATCGCGCACTCCGACCAGTGACATATGCAGCGTCCTGGGGATCGGGGTTGCCGAAAGGGTCAGCACGTCGACTTCCAGCCGCATGTGCTTCAAGAGTTCTTTGACCTCGACACCAAACCGCTGTTCTTCGTCGATGACGAGCAGGCCGAGGTCTTTGAATTTGACATCCTTGCTGACCAGTCGATGGGTTCCGATGCAGATGTCGATGGTTCCTGCTGCCAGTCCTGCCAGCGTATCGCGGACTTCCTTCGCCGATTTGAAGCGGTTAAGCGACGCGATATTCACCGGGAATTCGGCCATCCGCTCGCTGAGGCTGCGAAAATGTTGCTCGCACAGGACCGTCGTCGGGACAAGGATCGCCACCTGTCGTCCCGCGTCGACCGCTTTGAATGCGGCTCGCATGGCGACTTCGGTTTTACCGTATCCGACGTCGCCGCAGATCAGCCGGTCCATCGGTCGCGTGCGTTCCATATCACCCTTCAGGTCGGTGATGGCTCGCAACTGATCTTCCGTTTCGGTGTAAGGGAACGCGGCGTCGAATTCCTGGACCCAATGACTGTCGGGCGGACATTGAAGCCCTGGCTTCATGTCGCGATCGGCCTGAAGTTTGATCATGTCCGAAGCCATGTCGCAGACCGCTTCGGTCACGCGTTTCTTCTTGTTGGCCCAGCTTGAGCCGCCGAGCTTCGAGAGTTCAGGAGCTGTTTTGCCACCGCCGATGTATTTCTGGACGAGATGGATCAGCGAGACGGGGACGTACATCTTGACGCCGCCGCCGAATTCGAGCGACAGGTGGTCCTCGGTATGCTCTCCCTTTTTCTGGATCTCCATTCCCCGGAACCGGGCAATGCCGTGCGACAGATGGACGACCAGGTCGCCCGCATTCAGGTCCAGAAAACTGTCGATGGCTCGCGATTCGATTTTGCTGCGACGTGATGCTCGCTGAATCTCTGTGCGTCCGAACAGCTCGTTGTCGCTGAGAATCACCAGTCGTTCCGACCGCATGCGAAACCCGCGCGAAACGTGTCCCACGCACAGGCGGATGCGAGAAAGCATCGGGTGCGAGGTCCGCGGGTCGATCGCCAGGTTCACGACAGGGCCAGCGACGAGTCCATCAAAGTTTTCTTTTTTCGGGCTGACCGTCGGATCGTCGTTTGATGTCTTCGAACTAGTTCCTTCTGCCGCAACCACCGTCTGCGCGGCAGCGTTCGGATGGTTT
>JANXOO010001153.1 GCA_025353525.1 Schlesneria sp.
GCTGGTCAACAACGCCGGTTTCGGCGTCGTTGGTGAAGTCGACGGTGCCAATATCAACCGGCTGTTGGAAATGATCCGGTTGAACGTTTCTGCGTTGACCGATTTGACCTACCGGCTATTGCCCGGAATGCTCGAACGAGGCCACGGAGCAATTCTGAATGTTGCTTCGCTGTCTGCCTTTCAGCCAGTGGCATACATGAGCGTCTATGCTGCCAGTAAAGCGTTTGTGCTCCACTTCAGCGAAGCACTCCATTGCGAATTGAAGGATCGGGGAATTACAGTGACCGCTCTTTGTCCGGGCGTGACGCGTACAAGTTTTTTTGACATCGCTGGCGTCCCCGTCTGGTTACAAAAGCACGCATCGCACGAAGTCGAGCCGGTTGTCAAGGCGGGACTCAAGGCACTCTCACGACGGCGTCAGTACATCGTGCCCGGCTGGAAGAATTACCTTCTGACACTGTTGGTACGAATTGCGTCTCGCCGTCGCGTCGTGAAGGAATCAACCCGGTTCTTCAGGCCTCGCCCCAAGCCCGAACTGGCCGAAGGCACGAAACCCGATCTGAAATGACTCAACGCATCGAGACGCGCGAACAGGCGATCGACTTTTTGTTCGGACGGATCAATTACGAACGGGTCGATGCGGAAGCCTATTCGACCAGCGACTTCAAACTGGACCGCATGCGGCAGTTACTCGAACTGATGGGAAATCCGCACGAACGAATTCCTGCCGTTCACGTTGCTGGCACCAAAGGAAAAGGTTCGACCTGCTCGATGCTCGCTTCGATCCTGCAAGCATCGGGTTATCGCTGCGGGTTATATGTCTCGCCGCATATCACCGAATTTGAAGAACGATTTGCGGTTGGCGGAATTCATCCCACGTCACTGGAACTGGTCGAACTTGTCAATCGCCTGCTGCCGATCGTAGCACGGATGGACAACCTTCCCGGTCGGATGCAGCCGACGTATTTCGAACTGGCGACGGCATTGGCGTGGCAATATTTCGTCGACAAGAAAGTCGACATTGCAGTCCTTGAGGTGGGTCTGGGAGGCCGGCTCGATTCGACCAACCTGTGCTGTCCAGTGGTGACTGTCATTACGAATATCAGTCGCGATCACACGCACGTTCTGGGAAGTACGGTGCATCAGATTGCTTACGAGAAGGCGGGGATCGTCAAAACGGGTATTCCGATGATTTCCGGGGTCACGCACGCCGATGCGCTCGAAATGATCGAGCAGACGTGTTTGGCCCGAAACTCACCTTTCAAATTGCTCGGCCGCGATTTTCAACTTGTCGAACGGCGGATCGACGATCGGGGGAACTCAGAAATCGATGCGACAACGACGACAGCTAACTGGTGCCGAATGCCGGTTGTGTTACGCGGACCGCATCAAGCCTCGAACGCGACAATTGCTCTCGCCGTCGTAGATGAACTTCGCCAGTTGAATTGGAGAATCCCCGAAGAATCTGTTCGACATGGGCTCGAACGTGTCGAATGGCCTGCGCGAGTCGAAGTTGTATCGCATCAACCGACAGTGGTGATCGACGCTGCTCACAATTGGGAATCGGCGAGGGCGCTGGTCGCGGCTTTGAACGAGATCCCGACGACGGGCAAACGGATTCTGGTTTTCGCGGCAACCAAAGACAAGGATGTGGCGGGAATTCTGCGTCAATTGCTGCCTGAGTTCGACACGCTGATACTAACGCGGTACCTCGATAATCCGCGAGGAGTCAGCCTTGGCGAACTGAGTGCAATTGTGGAATCGATCACGACACGGCCAGCGCACCTTGCTGCCGATCCGGTGTCCGCGTGGCAACTCGCCCGACGACTGGCATCACCGGACGATTCGATCGTCGTCACGGGCTCGTTTTTTCTCGTCGCCGAACTGCGAGCGAGGATCATCGGCGAAACCGGTTAGGTCATACGTCGGCGGTTGCTGGTGCCGGTTCCCGAGTTGTCGGAATTCGGTCGTCAACCTCGTAGGCCATTCCGAACAGCCTTAACGTTTTGATCGCCCACCATGTGGGGTCAAGTTCCCACCAACGGTGACCGGCTGGCGCAACGTGCGGATGAGCGTGATGATTGTTGTGCCAGCCTTCGCCGTAGGCCCAGATTGCGACCCACCACAAATTCCGGCTTTCGTCGCGCACGTCATAATTTCGGTATCCCCACAAATGTGTGGCCGAATTCACGAACCATGTTCCGTGGTAGACGAAGACCATGCGAACGCACAAGCCCCACAGCAACATTGGCATCCCGCCGATGCACCATAGTGCGATACCCGAAACAACCAGCCACATGAAATAGGTTTTTTCGAAAAACTGAAGCATCGGATCTTGCATCAGATCCGGAGTGTATTTTCGGAACAACGCATCTTGTTCAGACCGGGTGCGACGGATAAAGAGCCATGTCAGGTGCGACCAGATCGCACTGACCAGCGGCGAATGAGGGTCGCCTTCGAGGTCTGATCGCTGATGATGCAAGCGGTGAGTTGCCGTCCATGCGAGCGGAGAACCTTCGCCCGACAGCGAACCGGCGAGTAGAGTCACGAAGCGAGCCGGACTGACGAGCTTGAACGATTTGTGCGAGAGAAACCGGTGGTAGCCCAGGCAAATGCCGATGCTGGCCGTGAACCAGTGCAGCACAACGCAGGTAGCGAGCGACTGCCAATTGAAAAAGAACGGAGCCACGATCGCACCGGCATGCATACCGACCATCCATACGACCACGATCCAGTCAATCCGGTTCCACGACAATCGCTCGGGAAGCCAGGGTTCCCAAATCGGTGAATCGGTTTTTGATGCGGACGACTTCGTCCCGGCTGCTTCCAGCGATGGTGCGGTTGCCAGAGTCAAATCAGCGCCGACCGATTTGGACAGTGCTGTGTTGAGCTGCGACGCATCGGCCGCTGCGCCAGCGTCTTGTCCGGGACGGAACGGCTTGTGTTTGTCAGTATGAGGACGTTCGGTTTTGGAACGTTTGGGCGTTGCGGTCGACATTGAGAATTCCAGTCGTTGAAGTCTTCAGGCCTGTTCTGGAAAGCGAATCCGTTCGCTCCCATCAGAAACACGCTCTGAAATGGTCTTGAGCAGTTTTCTGAGTTGTGTGGGATTTTAGTTGTAGATCGGAAATCGTGTGTCAGGCTTCCGTCATCTCTCTGTCAAACTTGTGTCAAATCCGAAAGTCGATTGAACATCGCCAAATGAAATAAACAAAAAGCCATAAGGTGTTGTAAATAAATCACTTAAAAATATTGTGGAAGAAACCTTGCAATTTACTGAGACTTCGTTTTTCAAGTAACGAACGAGTCAACTGCAGGGATAGAATGACCGGGGCAATCGTGCCCCGACTGCGTTGATCGTTCCTGAAATCGGAATTTCGGCAGTTTTACGCGGGAGAATTGCGTTTCGCCGGGCGGTCCGAAAGCAGGGCCACAATCATTTGAATCAGTCTGCATCGGGAAAATTGAGACTTTTTCAAAAAATTCCGGTTGGACGGATCGTTATGAATTGTCTTTTGATACCGGCGTTCGATTTACGACACCTTTGATACTTACAACAGTTGTGCCCGTTGCAACGGCTGTTTTCGTCCGGTCGGCGAATGGAAGTGCCCGGCTCTGCATCAATCTGGAAGTCATTGCTGCCAACTTCGGCACCTTGCAGTCGCGTACGGCTGTGGGCGCTTCGGGAAGCACATGTGAGAGGAAATTTAAATGGGTCTGCTCAACCTGCTCCGCAAATGTCAAAAATTCGCAATCAGCAGTCAGTTCCGAGCGCGGCACCGCACCGGACTTTGGAGATCTGAACAATTGGAGCATCGTCAGATGCTTTCGATCGTGCAGGTCGGCGCGACTGTGACTGTCACCGGAACGGCATTGACCGACTCCATTACCGTTGACAGCGAACCGTCTGGAATCACCGCGACGCTGAACGGGACATCGCAATCGTTCGCGTTCGGCACGATCACGACGGTCAATGTTTTCGGCCTGGCAGGCGACGATCTGATTTTGGTCAAAGGTGATTTCGCTTCGGCCTCTGCAGCGCTGACGATCGATGGCGGCGCCGGTTCAAACACCCTGCAATCGCTGGGCGGTATCAGTCCCAACAACTGGGTCGTCAGTGCCGGCAATTCGGGTACGTTGAACGGAAGCAGCTTCGGTAATATTCAAAACCTGACAGGAAGCAACGTTGATGACGACAACTTCCAGTTTGGTCCTGCCGGGTTCGTTTTCGGCAATGTCAACGGTGGCGGAGGTACGGGCATCGATACACTCGACTATTCTTCCAAAACCGTCGGAGCGACCGTTAACCTCTTCACTGGCGTCGCGACTGCAATTGGCGGCACCTTGTCCAATGTTACGGACTTCATTGGAAGTACCGACAATACCGATGTGATTACCGGGCCGTCGACAGATAACGTCTGGCAAATTTCCAGTGGCAATTACGGGAATATCAATCAGAACTACTTCTTTTCCGGATTCGAAAATCTGATGGGCGGTGCCGGAGTCGATACCTTCAAATTCGCACCTGGCGGCTTCGTTTCAGGTTCGATCGACGGAGGTGGTGGCCCAGGAGCCAACATTCTCGACTATTCCGGCCGCACTTCCGGTATTCAAATGACCATCCAGTTGAACAAGTCCACAGCGATCGGCGGGACGTTTAACCGGATCGGGCTCGTGATTGGCAGCAGCGGGTCGAGCGATGTTATGGTTGGATCGAACGATGCGAACACCTGGTTTATTGACAGCGGAAACGCGGGAAGTGTCCGGAATTCTTCGTATGGAATCGCATTTCAGGGAATCGAGAACCTCCTCGGTGGTACGTCATTCGATCAATTCAGGTTTGCCACAAACGGATTCGTCGCCGGTTACGTCAACGGCGGAGGTGGCACCAATACGCTTGACTATTCATCGCGAACCGATGGAATCACGCTCAATGTGTCAACCGGGACCGCGACTGCGGTCGGCGGCGGGTTTACCTATATCCAGTCGTTTGTCGGTGGAAGCGGAACGACTGGCGCCAGCTACAACACGCTGATCGGTCCCAACGCCACCAACAATGACTGGTATGTGACCGGTCCCAATTCCGGAAACCTGAACGGAACCTTCACTTTCTTCCAGGTCGAAAATCTTTTCGGCGGAATCAGAAACGACACCTTTCATATGGGCCCCAGAGGGTTCGTATCAGGTGTTATTTACGGCGGACAGGGATTGAATACGCTCGACTACTCTGGTCGCAGCATCGGTGTTAATGTCAGTTTGCAGCCGAATGCCAATCCCAATGTCAATTTTGCGACGGGCGCCGCGACCGCCATCGGAGGTGGATTCAACACGATTACGAATCTGATCGGAACGCAGGACTATGACATGCTGACCGGCGCCGACGGATCGAACAGGTGGAATATCACAGGAGCGGATTCCGGTAACGTTGTCGGCAACTCAACCGTCGTCCCCTTTACTTTCACCGGGATCGAAAATCTGACGGGTGGAACGGGTGCCGATGTCTTCAAGCTCGCCGTCGGGGGATCGGTGTCGAGGACTGTAAGGGGAACTCGCCCGTTGAATTATGGTATCGGTGAGACCGATAAAGGCGCCGACTGGCTTGATTACTCTGCCTATTCGAGTCCGGTTTCTGTCAATTTGAATACGGGAGTCGCCACCGGCCTGGGTTCGGTCGCCTATGTGCAGAATGTTCACGGTGGAAGCGGAACAAACACATTGACGGGCAACCAGCAGGGCAATGTCCTCGTCGGTGGTTCTGGCAACGACACGATCATTGCAGGCAGCGGAAGAAGCCTGCTGATCGGCGGGCTGGGCA
>JANXOO010001210.1 GCA_025353525.1 Schlesneria sp.
GGAATCCGGGACGAAAATCGGGGCAAAAAACGGCGAAATGACATCCGAAGTTCCTGCACTGGTTTCGTGCGTATCCCCGCTCGCGTTCGTTTTTTGTAATTCCTGTACGGGGTTGACGTCAGGAGCGGGTGCGGTGGTGCCCTCGTGCAGCAATTGATCCGGATGTCGACGCTGAACCAGGGTTTCGGCAAAGTCGTTCACGGACGGTCGGTTGTTTTCGTCAACATCGATGCAGAGCGACTCGGAAAAAAGAGTACTGGAAATCTGCGGACGGAGTGGTTCCCCGGTCGGGTGTTCGACTCCTGTTGATGGAGGAACCGGGTTCCCGGCGTTCGACTCAGGGATCGAAAGATGGACGCCACAGTGCGGACATGCGACGACAACACCGCTTGTTTCGACGAGTAATCGTCCGTGACATTGTCCGCAACTCAACTCCGTCGCCATCACGCGCCCCCTCGTTCAGCGATTGGATGCATCAGTTCCCGCCAGTCAATTGTGACGGGATCGTCATTTTGTTGCAATTCGATGTCATTTCCGTGCCGAACGGTACCGAGTACAGGCACCTTTCCGCGCAACACGATTTCGCCACCATTTGTCAGGCACGACAGGTCGCCGCCCGGAGGGATCACTTCATTCAGGATGACGCCTGCAACGACCAGCCCACGCGAACGCACTGCCTCGATCGTCAGCAGCGTATGATTGATCGTCCCCAATCCGGCTCGTGCGACAATAAGTACCGGTGCATTCAATTCGACGGCCAGGTCGGCAACGGTTGTTTCGTCGGCGAGTGGCGACAGCCAGCCACCCGCCCCTTCGATTATGAGGACATCCGCGTTGGAAAACCGGTAGGCACCGTCAACAAGCAACCGGGTATCGACGCTGCGTCCTTCGAGCCTCGCCGCGACCGGCGGTGCGAGAGGAGCAATAAATCGTTGCGGGCAAATTGTGTCTTTTGACCAGATTCTGGATGTCGCCTTGTAAAGCCGATCTATGTCATCCCACCGGGGAATGATACTTTGCGAACCTAGGACTGAAGTCGACGATTCGCGTGACCATCGCGATGCGTCAACTCGATTGATGGACGCCGGAGCTTGTTCGTCAAGGGACAGGACATCGTGTGTAACCACGGCGCCAGAACAGGCGGGCTTATAGGCGGCAACTCGAACACCCGCCGCGAGCAACTGTCGCACGATCAGGCACGTGACATGAGTTTTTCCAACACCGGTATCGGTGCCAGTGACGAACAATCCGTGTGGCGTCGTTTGCGATAATCGTCCTGTGGTCAACGTCGCCGGATCGGCAACGACTGAGAGCGAATCCTCATGACCGAATTGCGAGTTCGGCGTTTTTCCTGGAGTTTCCGTGGTCCCCGTCATCGTTGGGTCACTCCCCATCGGACGACAATCCGGCGCCCGCAATCGACTTGAAGTTCATCTGCCGCATTTCCGTCGCGGATGGCGACTTCCAGGCGGCCGGAACTTCCCGCCAGCACGATCGGCTCCCCGACCGAAACATCGGCATAGCAACGGGAAACACCTTCAACGCGGATTGCTCCGATTTCTGTACGGACCGAAGCCGGTGCCACGGGCAATTCGTGAGGATCGAGATTGGAGATCAGGTTTCCGAACTTATCGATATCGATGATTTGTCCAATCAGCGAATTCTGACTTCGGGAGACGATTGCCGAGGGAAGTGTGACCGGTGGATTTCCCAGCACTGACCCGAATTCGAGCAGATCGTGGCCAAGACTCCACGCCGCAGCGACCGGTGCAAGAATATCCCGTCCGTGAAACGTGTTTGAAATCGAGGTTCGCCACCATGCGGAGTTGTCGAGCGTCACTGCTCGCCGCACCACTTCCCGCTGCAAAATAACGGACAGCAAGCCATTGTCAGGACAGACAAACTTCCGATCGCCGATTTCGGCGGCAATCAGTCGACGTTCGCTGCCAACTCCCGGATCGACGACCGCCACATGAATTGTGTCGAGCGGAAATGCCGCGATCGCATCACTCCATACCCAAGCCGCTCGCAGAATTTGTTGAGGCGGAATTTCGTGCGTCAGGTCGACGATCTGAAGTTCGGGATGAATACCGAGTGCCACGCCCTTCATTTGACCGACATAAGTATCGCGCGTCCCGAAATCGGTCAGGAATGTCATACAGGGGCGATTGAATGACTTGGGTGAGGCCAACTTTTCCGTCTCCTTGCATGAATCATGCGGAACTTTTCGATCGCTGGCAACACGCGGATTGACCGGAATTCTGCACCGTCTTACACTGACGAATCATGCTTTCGCCGTCAATTCACATTCCTTTTGGGAGACCGACAGGAAGTATA
>JANXOO010001542.1 GCA_025353525.1 Schlesneria sp.
AATCGCTGATCCAGGGCCGCTGGAATATGTTTACCCTGATTCTGTCAGGGGTCGGGGCGGCGTTCGGATTCAGTGTCTGGCGAATTGCGTCCGGGTCGTGGCACAGCCATGACTTGTACTTTGAATCTGCATCCGTGATTACGACACTCGTGCTACTCGGGCAGATCCTTGAAGGCCTTGCGCGTCGCCGGACCGGCCAGGCGATTCGGCAGTTACTCGAACTTGTCCCTCTGATCGCCCACGTGCTGAACGATGGAATTGAAACGGATATTCCGCTTTCCCGAGTGATGCAGGGGAATTTGTTACGAGTCCGTCCTGGTGAACGAGTGCCGGTCGACGGTGTCGTCGTGGATGAGATTTCACTTTTCAACAGTCCGATCGCGGAATCGAAAGCGGCAAGCGTTCCCTTGGCGACAGTTCCACCATGCAGTCCAGACATTCCACTGGCGATACAGCGTTCGGCCACGACGGGATCTGATGCACGGCTGTCAACGGTCGACGAATCGATGCTGACAGGCGAGCCTTTACCGGTTTCAAAACGGATTGGCGATTCTGTCGTCGGTGGTACTATGAATCAATCAGGTTCATTCGTCATTCTTGCCGAGCGAGTCGGTCGAGCGACGATTCTCTCGCAAATCGTTGATATGGTCGCGACGGCGCAACGTAGCCGGGCTCCGGTTCAACAACTGGCAGATCGAATTGCCAGCTGGTTCACTCCTGCGGTCGTGCTGATCGCCGCCATAACGTTCGCAGTGTGGATGCTGTTGGGTCCCGCTCCGCGTCTGGACCATGCCGTGACGAACGCCCTGGCGGTTCTGATTATTGCGTGCCCTTGCGCCATCGGATTGGCGACGCCGATGGCAATGACTGTCGGAATGGGTCGCGGAGCCCGGGAAGGAATCCTGTTTCGCGACGCGGAATCGCTCGAAACACTCGGCAAGATCGAGACGCTTTTTGTTGACAAGACAGGGACTCTGACAGAAGGCCGTCCGATCGTCACAGTGATCAATGCAGTTGGCAGCCAACTCGAATCGGACATTCTGATACTGGCGGCATCGGTTGAACAGTTGAGCGAACATCCGCTTGCCCGAGCAGTCGTGCAGGCTGCATCCGGGGCGAGCCTGCCACTGAAGCCCGTTTCAGATTTTCAATCGATCCCGGGAACCGGTGTCAGTGGCCAGGTCGACGGACACCGCGTCACTGTTGGTTTCGGCGCGAACGACGCTGAAAAAGGGGGACAGGCACCAGGAAGACCTGGAGCCAGTCCCCCTTTTTCAGCTCCCCCTTTTTCAGCTGGCAGTTACTCCACTGGCGGTCGGCTGACGACGGCAATTGTCACACTCGACGGAATCAACATCGGAACGATCAGCTTTTCGGACACCGTTCGCGAGTCGGCTCGACAGGGCGTGCGAGATCTCAGGGTGCTCGGGATCGACATCTGCATTCTGACGGGTGATCGTCAAAAAGCCGCCCGGCAGGTCGCGACAGAGATCGGATTGGAACCGTCGAACATATTCGCAGGTCTGAAACCGAACGATAAACTGTCGATCGTCAATGCATCGCGGAGTGAGGGGCGATGCGTTGCAATGGCTGGCGACGGAATTAACGATGCCCCCGCTTTGGCCGCCGCCAACGTCGGCATTTCACTCGGAACCGGAACCGACATCGCCAGGCAATCGGCTGGCGTTATCCTCGTG
>JANXOO010001276.1 GCA_025353525.1 Schlesneria sp.
GCGTTTGCGAAATCCAGAACATCGACGATCCGCAGTAATACGATCAACGCATTGGCCATGAAGTCAACGTACGTCGGGTCGGATTGACCTTGCCTCACTTCATACCAGCTGCGCCCGATTGTCAGATACAGCCCGAAATTCAGCATGGCAAAACCGCAGACCATGCCAATCGTTGCCGTAACCAGCAACGGTACTCCGACCGCCTGACCGTATCGGACAAGGTTAACGGCAAGCTCTTGTCCCTTCAGCGGGTTGTGGACGGCCTTGTACCCGCGTGAGACCGCATATCGTTCCCGATCGATGAACATATACGCCAGGCAGGCCGTGACTCCCATGAACATTGGGATCAGGCCGCAGGCAACGGTCAGTAGCGGCCCCAACGGCGCCATCGTCCAGCCGAGCAACAGCGACGACCCGACGATCGAAGCAAACGTCACAAGTGACGCCCAGGCAAACAGTCGCTCCCACAGTTTAAATCCGTGGCGAATCCCGCTATTTAAAATCGCGAATGCAAT
This sequence comes from Schlesneria sp., assembly GCA_025353525.1. Classification (GTDB taxonomy): domain Bacteria; phylum Planctomycetota; class Planctomycetia; order Planctomycetales; family Planctomycetaceae; genus Schlesneria. The sequence continues at coordinate 516 of JANXOO010001276.1, forward strand.
CGCAACCACCCATTTGATCAGACCGATTCTGAAGAGGATTCCGGATGCGACAACGACAATCGCCAGCAGAAAAATGACGAGATACGAAGAGCTGAGCTGATCCAGTCGCAAAAAAACTCCGGCCGGATTCATGCGAAAGGGTCCAGGTAAAAAAGGGTCGAATTCAGCGAAACTCGTAAGGCTTCAGCATATTGAGAATTCGCATTTTGGTGGTCGGAAAAAATTCGAGGCGGATTTCGGGGTGGGGAAAGTGCGGCTCGTGGCAATGAACGAGTGATTCGTTTTATACGGATTTCTGTGGATGGCGCTGGAACTTCGTTTGGTGACTGGCGGTTTACGGGACTTCTTGTCCTGGTGGGGAGCGGAAAAGCAAGACAGGCTAAAGCCTGAACTCCAACGTTGAAATCTGATCTGCTCCGTTTGGTGTTCGAGTCAATTTGCAGATCATACATTGAGGTCCCCTGGGCTTCGACCTCGTATGTGCGTTTGATTGTTATTTTGCTTTCTTCGGACCCTGATATTTACGTAAGGATTGGGGGCGAATTTGATGCCACGAGTCGCGGTCAGGCCATAATATCGTGCACGACGCTGCCAGCGACATCCGTCAGACGGAAGTCGCGTCCTGCGTGGCGATATGTCAGCCGCGTATGATCGATTCCCATCAGGTGCAAGATCGTCGCGTGGAAATCGTGAACGTGGACCCGATTCTCGGCGACGGTGGCACCCAATTCGTCAGTGGCACCGTAACTGATGCCCCCTTTCACTCCGCCACCTGCCATCCACGATGAGAAACAGGCACTGTGATGGCCGCGTCCCTTGTCGCCATCGACGCCCGGAGTTCGTCCGAATTCGGTCGTCCAAACGACAAGAGTATCGTCGAGCATGCCACGTTGTTTGAGGTCTCGCAATAATCCGGAAATCGGTCGATCAATGACTCGGGCATGATCGGCGTGCTCGGCCATGTTTCCGTGCTGATCCCAATTGTGACTGGAACTGCCATCGATCAATTCGATGAACCTGACGCCACGTTCTGCAAGACGCCGCGCGACAAGACACTTCCAGCCGAATCCGTCGGTCTGGCCTGCTTTCAGTCCATAGAGATCGAGCGTTGCCCTGGTTTCTCCGGAAATCCCGAATGCGTCGCGAGCTTCACTTTGCATGTGAAACGCGGTCTCAAACGAACGCAGGCGGGCGGACAGGTCACCGTCAGAACTTCGGTCGGCCAAATGGCGCCGGTTCAGCGACGCTGCGAAGTCGAGTTCCAGTTGTTGCAGGTCCGTTCCGGAACTCTGACGATTGAGATTCGGAATGGGCATTGGGCCGGGCACAACGCGCACTCCCTGGTGATAGGCGGGCAGAAAATCGTTCGCGAAGACTTGCGTTCCTGCATAGGGAAGATGTTGGGCCAGTACCATGAACGACGGCAAATTACTGTTGGTGGTCCCTAGTCCATAACTGATCCAAGATCCGAGACTCGGTCTGGCAAAAAAGAATGATCCGGTGTGGATTGCCAAAGTCGCCTGGTAGTGTTCGTTGTCGTCTGATTTCATGGACTTGATCAGACAGACGTCGTCCATACACTCTCGCAAATTCGGAAACAGATCGCTGACCAACGTCCCGCAGTCGCCCCCCGGACGGAACTCCCACAACGGTTTCAGCAAGATTCGCTGTTCGTTGGACAAGCCGCCTCCGATCCCGATCGACTTCCCGTCGGCGGCGAATAGCCTGGGCTTGTAGTCGAACGTATCCATGTGCGAAACGCCGCCATTCGAAAAGATAAAAATCACTCGTTTGGCTTTCGCCGGAAAATGCGTCTTTTTCGGCGACAATGGATCGGTGACTCGATCGTCGGATTCAGCCATCAGGTCGGCAATCAATCCCGTCATCAACGACGAACCGGCCACCATGCTGCGGAGCATGTGTCGCCGATCGATACGGTGAAAGGAGTCGTTCATGGTATGTTATTTAATCCAGGTAAATGAATTCATTCGTGCGAAACAAGGCTCGAACAAGCGATTGCCAGCACTGCAAATCCTGCAGGTCGCCTGCAACGCCCGCAGCGACCAGTCGAGCTTTGACATCCCCCAGAAAATCCGCTCCAGCGGCAACTTCAGACTCATCCGGCTCCCGCCCGAAAATCCGCAGGTAAGCCAGTTGGAGTTCAGACTTCAGGCTGTCTTTCCCGGTTTCATCCGTCACGCCATCCACTCCAATCCCCTTCAAACCCTTGCCGATCAATGACCGAGCCATGCTGGCCGCCTGTTCGTGAACGAAAGGATCATTCAGCAAATACAACGCCTGTAAAGGCGTTGTACTCGACAAACGCCTGGGTGTACTCGCCGAAGGGTCAGGGCCATCGAAGATCGTCAGGTACGGATGCCGCTGGATTCGCTGGGTCATCAAATAAACACTGCGACAATTCGACTCGTAGACCGCTTTGAACGGGTTGTGCTGAGTAAACTTCCAGTCAGCTTGCGATGGAAACGGATGCGGACCTGCCGCCGAAGTTTCCAGGTTGCCGCCCAGGATCAGCAATGTATCCCTCAGGCTTTCAGCATCGAGTCGCCGACGCGAATAATGGGATAGAAGTTCATTGTCCGGGTCGCGTTCGCGGATTGCATCGTCACAGCGACTCGACAATTGGTACGTCCGCGACAGGATGATCTGGCGGTGCATCTCTTTGATCGACCAGCCGGATTGAATCAGGTGCGATGCGAGATGATCGAGTAACTCGGGATGAGTCGGTCGTTGGCCCTGTTTGCCAAAATCGTTGGGAGTCCGCACGATTCCATTTCCGAAATGGTATTGCCAGATCCGGTTGACTGCGACTCGGGCCGTCAGGGGATTGGCCGGATCAACGATCCAGTTTGCCAGTTGCAGTCGTCCGCTTGACCGGTCCTGTTCGGTCAGACGATCACCATTCAGCACGGTCAGAAAATGACGCGGAACGATTGCACCGGGCCTGGCAGGATCACCCTTCAACTGCAACGCGACATCTTCGATTTTCGCTCCCTCAGCGACGGCATACGCCTGTTCAAAAGGGGGCGGCATCTTCGAATGACGATTGGCGGCATTGCGAGCTGTCTCGACCTGCTTTTCGAGCGACTTGCGTTCGTCGTCTTTTGCTGCGTCGCGTTGTCCTTCGAGTTCTTTGACGACACCATCCAGTTCGCTCTGACGTTTCTGTTGCTCGACTTTGAATCGTTGCGTTTCTTCGGCAGGGACTAATGGCACCAGATCACGCTGTTTCTGATCGAGTTCAATACCGGGCCACGGATAACGCGTACTGTGAAATATGCCATACAAGCCATAGTAATCGTCATTCGTGATCGGATCAAATTTGTGATTGTGGCAGCGGGCGCAATTGATTGTCGTCGCCAAAAACGTACGCCCCAAATTGTCGATCGTATCTTCGATCGTCAGATGCCACGGATAATCGTCGACACGGGAACCGAACCGTCGCGCGTTGGCGATGTATCCCGTAGCGATCAGGCGAGCCTGTGATTCATCGACGGAATTCCCGCCGAGCAGGTCGCCCGCCAGTTGTTCGCGCACGAACTGGTCGTAAGGCAAATCGCGATTGAACGCGTCGATCACCCAGTTCCGGTACCGGTACATTTGGGGAATGGGGAAATCAGAATTGTCTCCGGCTGTGTCCGAGTACCTCACAACATCCAGCCAATGTCTGCCCCAACGTTCGCCGTAACGCGGCGACGCGAGCAATCGCTCGACGACCGCAGCCAACGCTGAAGGCGAATCGTCTGCCTCAAATACTGCGATTTCCTCGGGCGAAGGAGGTAAACCGATCAAGTCGTACGTCACGCGACGCAGCAGCGTTCGTTTGTCGGCAACAGCTTCCGGTTTCAGGCCTGCTGCATCCAGTCGGGCAAGTATAAATCGGTCAATTGTTCCGAGTGGCCATG
>JANXOO010001277.1 GCA_025353525.1 Schlesneria sp.
GCACCGCATTCGCGGTTAATACGGAGCGCCAATTGACATCGGAAATCGATCTTGAAACATCGATTTCACGCCGCGATGGGCCGTAGTCGTTCTTCCGCTTTGCGGCATAACGACACTATCGCGAGGCGGTGCAACGATTCCTTCGATGAGAAGACCCCAACAAATTCAGAATATACCCACGCCGAGGGCAGTGACCAGCGAAAGGGAGTAACCAAGGAATACGCCACTGCGAGGCGTAGTCTGCTTGTCGTCTCTTTAAAGCGAGCGGATTACGACGAATACATCAGATTGCTCGCAAGCATTGGACGGCAACCGAGGCGAAGCACGACTTAGTCCCCGTTGCCCTTGAGTTTCCCACAGGGCATTTCAATAGTCACCGCTGACGACAAAAAGTTGCCTTCCATCGGGCGACCACGAGACATCGGTGTTATTCCGAGTCTCGTCTTGCCCGTTGACCCGTGTTGACGGCTTGGGCTTACCAGGATCGAATTCGCAGAGTTGCATCACGCTACGTTCAACACACATCATGAAAAAGACGACGCGGTTCCCTTTCGGGTGCCAGGCAAAGTCCGCGTTGACGGGCTTGCTTCTGGAGTAATGCTCCCTGGGCTCCGGTGTTTTGCCCGTGGTATTCACGGTCGCAACCTCGTGCGTCCCGTTGGCCGTCAGCTCCTTGAAACATGTTCACTACCCATCGGGAGACCAGCCCATATTCCGAAACAATGTTTGATACTGGTTTTGTCCGCACCGAGTGCGGTGAGTTCTTTGTCTGTTGCGTCCAAAAGCTATTTGATTTTCGCCAAATCGATGTCGAAGTTGTTTGGCCCTGGTTTTACTTCCAGAATGAGCTTGGTCGTTTCCAGAAGTAAAAAACTACTCGGCACCAAACTCGGTTCTGTCGTGGACTTCAACGCCTTACCGCCACTCATCATCATGTCTCGATACCGTTGATCGCCGGGTGAGGCCGGTACCGCCTCGGGTGCGGGAGGGCGAACCATGACGTGATAGCGGCCCTTCGGCAGACCCCGCTTCGGATCAGGGGGCGTCGCAGAAAATTTTCCTAATGAATCGATTTTTCCCGCAGCAGTCGTTCCCGTTTCCTTACACGAAAAATAGACGCTACTATCAACGGGAATCAGCTCTCCTTTGACGCTTACCGATCCGGTGATAGTCGCCTGTAAGCTTGGGTCGAGTTTTGGCCCCCCATTCCCGCAACCAGAATTTATCGCGACCGATAGAAATATCAACGATCCAATTGCGACAAATCTTGGCATTACGAAATTACTCCTGCGTCGGTTGAACATCAGAATTGCTTCAGGTTTTTGAGCGTGTTTAACGGAAGATTGTGTAAAGAGTGAACGCCCGCGAGCGTTAATT
>JANXOO010001282.1 GCA_025353525.1 Schlesneria sp.
ACGTGCAGCAGCGGGAACGGCATCCGTCCGGGATGGAAGGCCCTTTGTGCCAGCCGCAGCATGACGGCCGAGTCCTTGCCGATCGAATAAAGCATCACGGGCCGCTCGAATTCGGCGGCGACCTCGCGGATGATATGAATGCTCTCTGCCTCGAGTACCTTCAAGTGCGTCAAATTGTAACTGCCGCTGATCATCAGCCCTCCTGTTTTGGTCTGTTTCCGCCACGAGCATAGAGGATTCGCCGCTCCGTCGGAAGAGCAGGATACCAGTCAAAAACCGGGTATTTTCCGATCGCGATACCGCGTCATCCATTGGCACAAATCCGCCAGGCCAGACGTTATTCGAGTTTGATCCGATGACAAAGCGGTAGCCGGATAATTCCTGACGGAAGCGGTCGTCAGCGGTGTGAATTCGAACGAAACGGCTGATTACAGGTTGTGGTGGTGGCGGTAGGCGGATGGTGTGACACCGGTCGCAGACCGGAACGCTCGCGTGAATGCGCTCTGGTCGTAGAAACCGGATGCCTGGGCGATTTCTGCAACCGATTTGGCGGTCCCGCGCAGCAGCCGGGATGCGGTCGCGATCCGCGCTTTTGTGATGAGTTGACTCGGCGTGAGGCTGAAAAGGCGTTTTGTCAGGCGCGCCAAACGTTGCGGCGACAATTTCGATCGGCGAGCAAGCCACGCCGAGGTCACATCTTCGGAGAGATCCTGTTCGAATTCAGCCATCGCAGAAGCAAAATCGATGGGGATCTCATGACGATCAATCGGAGCGCGAACGTCGCGTGAGAATCCGATCAGGCCAATGACTTTTCCGTCAGCACTGCGAATCGGCAATTTCGAAGTGAGGCACCACACGGGATCGTGCGGACGGTGCCAATGGAGTTCCATATGGTCGATTAACGGCTTTCCCGTTCGCAGAATGCGAGCATCCTGTTCCGACGGAATGCGCCCGAAATCGCCAGGGCAGATATCACGCGGGTATTTTCCGATCACGTCAGATTTTCGTTTCAATCCGTGCCGAATCACGAGCGAGTCATTGACGGTCACATACCGGCCCAGAGCGTCTTTGACAAAAAACGCAACGTCCGGCGCCAGATCAAAGAGTGTCTGCAACACCGCGACATCGACCGACGGAAACGCTTGCAGTGCCTCAGTGTTCGGCGAAATTGTGCGCGATTTCATAAGTCGGTGTGTTTCCGATGCAAGAAGTCGGCCGTGTGCCCGGCTAGAATCGACGATATCATCCGGACTTTCAAATGATCTGACCGGCAAAGCGATGACGTCGCCGATCAAGACGCTTTGCGAGACGAAGTCGAACAGGTGG
>JANXOO010001334.1 GCA_025353525.1 Schlesneria sp.
TCCGAGAAATTGGCTTCACCCAGGACATAGAGGCCCGGGAGGTTGCTCTGCAAATTGTAGTCGACCCACAGTCCACCCATCGTGTAGTGAACGGCAGGGTAAATCCGCATGGGAACCTTGTAAGGGTTTTCGCTGGTGATCCGTTCGTACATATGAAAGAGGTTGCCGTACTTTTCGCGGATGACATCCTCACCGTCTTCCCTGATCGCTTTGGAGAAGTCGAGGTAGACGGACATCCCCGACAGACCGACTCCGAATCCCGCATCACAGCGTTCTTTCGCCGCTCGGGAGGAGACATCGCGTGGCGCCAGATTGCCGTACGACGGGTAACGCCGTTCCAGGTAGTAGTCGCGGTCGTCTTCGGGGATCTGATCGGGCGAACGCGAATCTCCTTTCGTCTTCGGAACCCAGACGCGTCCGTCGTTGCGCAAGCTTTCGCTCATTAAAGTCAACTTGGATTGATGACTTCCGCTGACCGGAATGCACGTTGGATGAATCTGCGTGAAACACGGATTTGCGAAGAAGGCTCCTCGTTTGTGACAGCGCCAGGCGGCGGTGACATTACAGGTCTTGGCCATCGTTGACAGGTAATAGGCGTTGCCGTAACCGCCAGTGCACAACACGACAGCGTCTGCCGCAAACGTTTCAAACTTGCCGGTCACGAGGTCTCGCGTGACGATCCCGCGAGCGATCCCGTCGACGACGACCAGATCGAGCATTTCGCGGCGCGTGAAAACCTTGATACCGCCCCCATCGACCTGTCGCATCATCGCCTGATACGCACCAAGCAGCAATTGCTGGCCGGTCTGGCCGCCGCAATAAAACGTGCGCGAGACCTGCGCGCCACCGAACGAACGATTGGCCAGTGTCCCGCCGTATTCACGCGCGAACGGAACCCCCTGCGCCACACATTGATCGATGATCGAAGTGCTGAGTGTTGCCAGTCGATAAACGTTGGATTCGCGAGCCCTCCATTCGCCACCTTTCACCGTGTCGTAGAACAGTCGCCAGACAGAATCGCCGTCATTCTGATAGTTTTTGGCGGCATTGATTCCTCCCTGAGCGGCAATGCTGTGAGCTCGCCGTGGAGAATCCTGGATGCAGAACGACAGTACGTTGTAGCCGAGTTCCGCCAGTGACGCGGCAGCCGAACCGCCCGCCAGCCCGGTCCCGACGACAATGATCGTGTGTTTCCGCTTGTTGTTCGGAGCGACCAGTTTCAAGTCGCGTTTCCGTTGATCCCAACGGCTGGCAATATGTCCGTCGGGACAACGTCCGTCCAGCGGGGCGTCAGCGACAGTCACCATAACTATTCCTCTCGCGACCACGTTCGAGGCGATTGTCATCGCCCCGCGACGTGTCTGTTCTGATTGCGACTTTCAGGAAAAAGCAAACAACCGGAAACAATAAAAAACGTAAAAACAACGAATAAAAAACCGGCCGACTACAACCGCGTCCCCGGAGCGAACACTACGATGCTGGCAAACCCGACTGCGATGGCGATGGCAAAAATCTTTCCGATGATCCGGATCAGCGGCATATATTTCGGATGGTTGAGTCCAATCGATTGAAAGGCACTGGAAAACCCATGCGACAGGTGGACTCCCAGAACGATCACGCCTGTGAAGTAGATCAGGCGGCTGATCGGATTGTTCAAGACCGCGACTGTGTTTCTGTAGGGGGCTTCCGGATCCGATTCGGCGAGGTATTTGACATCGGCCCGCATCCCGAATCGAAGATCGATCAGGTGCAGAATCACGAACCCCAGTACCACCGCACCAGACGCGAACATCCACGAGTTGGCTCCGATGATCCGGCCGGGAATCTTGGTGTGCTTGATGACGTATTGTTCGTTGCGAGACGTTATGTTCCCGATCGTCGTCACGACGGCGAGATAGACGTGCAGGACAAACAGCACCAGGAGTCCAGCTTCGGCGATGGCCAGAAGTTCCCACTGGGCGTGCAACGCATGAGCATATTCGTTGAACGGCTTCGCTCCGGCGAAGAGCAGCATGTTCCCGGCGAGGTGGGCGACCAGGAAACCGCAAAGCAGCAACCCCGTCACGCCCATCACGAACTTTTGCCCGATTGAAGACGACAGCAACTTCAGGAACCAGTTCAATCCCAGTCGATCCAGCAGCCCAGCCCGAGATCGGGCGGTCGAGTCCGTCACGTTGTCACTCCCCGCAGCATCCGCCGCGATCGTATTGGGGTTCGGCGAAACGGGTTTCGCCATCCGCGTTCGAGCGTTCACAGTCTGTTGCAGGGATTATAGGATGCTGGCTGACAACTTCAATTCAGCGACGCGAGTTATGCATTGGCGGGTTCGGGTTTGAGGGGAATGCGGGACACAGGCAGAGGGGTGGGGTGGGGCGAGGGATTTTATTGTTCGGGTTTTGCGGGGCTTTACTGCTCGCGGTCTGGTTTGACGCAGTGCGGTCTGGTTTGACGCAGTTGAGAAATCCATCGACACCTGGAAACTGCCGCAGTGACGGTGGTTCCGCTTCGAACGCGGAAGCGGACTTACAAACGAAGCCTCAATCTGAACCGCGAGCAGTATAAATTGCTTCGCTCGGCATCGACACAGCGCGTGCTGCA
>JANXOO010001378.1 GCA_025353525.1 Schlesneria sp.
CAGCCCCTGGGTGATCTGGCCTCCCGATGGCCTTAACCTCAAACAGGGAACGTGCGGGGAACTATTCGGATATGGCTACCTTCCACTGCCACTCACCGATCCAAAGCAACGCACTGCGGGTAAAGACGTACCGACCGGTAATCATTGCTGGACACTGTTTCTCAACACCGGCAACTTCAAGGGACCTGTGACATTCTTCACGCCATATTTCTGGTCACATGCGTCCGTTGAAATCCCGAGTCTGGCCGGTCAGTTTCTCGATACTTTGCCAGCCGAACCGAACAAGGCTGTGCAGATGGAAACACAGCACGTCCCTGCGTACATCTCCAAAGACGCCAACGGAGACAAATTCGCACGGGTTGCTCCGACGTTGTTTCCGGGGACACCGGACGCCGAGCGGGTTCTGGTGCATCGCATCACCGCCTATTCAAAGTCCGCGCTGTGGGACGGAGTGGAAGCGTGGTTCGACGGAGGTGTCGCGGCTTCGGGAATTGTTGATGCCTCGGGTGCGGCAGTACATGCCTTTACCGGAGAAGGGGGTGCGACATGGCAAATCGGCCCTCCCGACTCGTCGGGAGACAAAAAGGTAACGCTGGACTGGGGTTCTTTCGCAAATCCGGTTGCGCTGGATAACGTCACATATGGTTATCGCTGGACCAAAGATCGGGTGACAAAATCAGATTCAAAAGCCGGGTTGCTGGTGACACTTCCCGAGTACTACCGCCTCACCAGGAATCAAAACGGCGAGGAGAAATGGGCAGTCGTCAGTCCTGATGAAGTACCGGCCGGGTCCGGTTTGGCCGAAGTATCATTCCCTCGATCGCCTCAGACTTCGTCGGATCCCTATGTTACCCCTGATGAGGCAGGCAGTTGCTGGAAAACACCAGGGCCAGTCGCAGGGCCGTTTAAAGCAAACCTGGGAGACGGCAGCGTGGTGACTTATTTTTGGTACCGATTTGCTGACCAGCCTGCCTTGCAGAATGCGGACATGACCGAGACAGAGCGAGAACGCCTGCAAAAACGAGTCGAGTTATTGCACCGAAGCTGGACGAAAGAACGCGAATACCTGGCCGCACCCACTGCAGGCAAGCTTGCCGATCTCGATCCGGCGATCGTTGTGACCCCGCCAAAGGGACTGGAAGTTGGCTATGTCCCGATTGTCACCCGGCAAGCGGCAAAGATAAGTTCCCCCAAAACGAGATAACCATGCGAATTCTTCAATACCTGGTGACGATTGTCGTTGTCGCCAGTTCACTCGTTCCGGCGAACGCAAACGATACGGTGTTGTGGCCGCAGTGGCGTGGTCCACAGCGGACAGGCAAGATTGAAGCCGATCCGTGGCCCGACTCACTGGAAGGGGACCATTTGCAGCTCCTGTGGCGAACGGAGCTCGGTAACAGTTATTCCGGACCGATCGTCACAACTGATCGCGTATTCGTGACCGAAACCCGCGATGCAAAAACCGAGCACGTGCAGGCGCTGGATCGATCGTCAGGAAAGCCTGTCTGGGAGGCCTCGTGGACGGGTTCGATCAGCGTTCCATTCTTTGCCAAGGCGAACGGCGACTGGATTCGCAGTACGCCGGCTGTCGATGGCGATTCAATTTACGTCGCCGGGATTCGCGATCTTTTGGTCTGCCTGGACATTGCAACTGGAAAGGAGCGATGGCGATCGGATTTGATGGAACAGTTCAAGATGCCTTCGCCCGCGTTCGGCTTTGTCGCGTCGCCATTGCTTTTGGGAGATTACGTCTACGTCCAGGCGGGAGGCGGGTTTGTGAAGCTCGACAAGAAACAGGGAGCAGTCGTTTGGCGAACGCTTGACGATGACGGAGGAATGAACGGTAGCGCCTTCTCGTCACCGATTCCGGCGACTCTGAATGGCATTCCGCAGATTCTGGTGCAGACACGGCAGACGCTTGCCGGGGTCGATGCAGAATCGGGAAAAGTCTTGTGGTCTCAAAAAGTCAAAGCGGACCAGGGGATGAATATCCTCACGCCGACGGTGACAGGAAACCGGATTTTCACGAGTTCGTACGGAGGAGGATCAGTGCTGCTGGAAATCAGTCAGGCCAATTCC
>JANXOO010001406.1 GCA_025353525.1 Schlesneria sp.
AAATACGGCCGGAAAGCCTTCGACCATGATTGGAACGAATCCACAACGACGACGACCGAACCGGCGACGAAAAGGAGCCGCAGCGGTGGAGCTCGCGTTATCGCTGCCGTTTCTGTTCGCACTCGCCTTCGGCATGCTCGAGTACAATAACATCGTCAGGCTTCGAAGCCGAATGGTCAATGCCGCCTACGAATCTGCCCGATTGGCGACTCGGCCGGTGACATCGACTTCCAGTGCCGCTTCGGCGGCCGTTGTCACCGCATACTGTCAAACGCTGCTGACGCAACTTGGTGTCAACGGTGCGACCGTGACACTGTCGCCGAGCAATCTGAGCGGAATCACACCGCAACAAACCGTGACTGTCACGATTACGGCTCCTGTGAGCAGCAATTCGCTGACGACGCTGGTCATCGGCTCGTCCACAATGACTACGGCAAGTGCAACACTTTGTGTCGAATAAAGAGGCTTCACGTGCAAATCCATCGCAAAACAATTCGACACACGCAGCATCCTCGTAAAGGGGCGATGATGCCGGTAATCGCATTTATGGTTCCGGTCATCATGATTTTCGTCGGCTATTCGATCAATGTCGCCTATATGGAACTGGTTCGGACGGAGTTGCGACTGACGTGCGATTCGGCGGCAAAATCGGCATTGATCAATTACGGAGCGACCCAGCAGCAGTCGACCGCCATTGCATTTGGGCAAACCGTCTCGGCCAATAACAAGGTCGGAAACGTTGCGATCACGATCCCCAGCGGCAATTTCCTGTTCGGAAATGCCACCAAACAGCCCAACGGAACGTACACGTTTACATCAGGATTGACCCCGTTCAACAGCGTTCAGGTGACGAGCGCGGCATCTGTGAATTTGCCATTCGGTGCAATGACACCGACAGGCAAATACAATTTTTCGGAAGTGGCGATCGCGAAACGCATCAGCCACGATATCGTGCTGGTGCTGGATCGGTCGGCATCCATGGCCTTTGATCTGAGCGGCAGCCAGTTCGTATATCCGCCTGATCGGACGCTCTTTTCACCTCTTCAAAGTTACTTCACCCCCCCCAGTCCAACGGCCAGCCGATGGCATTCGTTGACGCTGGCAGTCAGCTCGTTTACGTCCATCCTGCAAGCCAGAAGTCTCGATGTCAACGTGGGGCTTGTCACTTATGCCGAAACCTATTCACTGGGAAGTTACAGCGCGACAGAGGCGTCGCTCGACGTTCAGATGACATCGAATATTTCGCTAATTTCGACCGCGATGAATGTGTGGGGGCAGACACCGCTACTGGGAGACACAAATATTGAAGCCGGTTTGGCGATCGCCCAGGCCGAACTCACCGGGGCTCGGGCTCGTACAACCGCCGACCGAACGATCATCCTGTTAACGGAC
>JANXOO010001556.1 GCA_025353525.1 Schlesneria sp.
GTTTTTGTTTCCGCTCGCGGCAGCCTATTCAACTCGTAATCCGCATAGATCACCGGGTTCGCGGCCGCACCCGCGCTGCATTGCGGCGGCTTCGTTCAACTGAACGTGAGGTCCGATAGTCCAAGTGGCGTGGGGTCAACTTCGCCAGCGACAAACTGCTTTCGGCCAAAGCCGCAATAGACATCACCGCCAATATCGTGAAACTCGGTACTCTGGCCAAGCTTCAGGGCGGGGTCAGATTGACGAAAACTGTCGACATAAAGGACCGGAGTAAACCCGCGTTGCGTTGAGCCATCTTTCAGAATCAACTGACACGGGGCGCAATACAGATCGCGTGGCCGCAGTGGAGTGGGAACGACGACCTGCAAATGTGCCATTTGTTCAAACGGAACCCAGTAGTATTCCTGGCCCTGCTGGAACTCGAGGATGCACCGGGTCACGTCATCAGCATCCGCGAAATCATCAAACGGGACGTCATTCAGCATTCCAGGCGTTTCCGCCCGATCCTCTTCCGCAGCATCGAGCAACGCTTTTGCCTGAGCATACTGTTTTGTGCGCAACTGCTCGATCGCCTGGATGTACTTTTCGATCCGTGCGGGAGGTTCGACCAGGAACTTCGGCCTTTGTCCCTCGGTCAGGACGCGACGCCGAGTCTGTTCGGCCACAAGCTGGTTGTTGTACGCAGGCGCTTCGGACAACGCCGCCTGAACGCCAACGACATCCAGTTGTTTGCGAGCCCGGTCGAGGTCTCCCTCGAAGCACAACAGGGAAAAGAGTAATGTCCGGTGCGACATGTCGCCCGGATTGGTTTTGACGACCTGGATCGCCGCCGCGATCGCTTCTCCCAGTCGTCCCGCCTGAAACAATTCACCTGCATCCACGGTTGACTCGCTTTCTTCAAAAAGGAACCCGAAGCGGGAGCGAGAATCGCTTTAACGGATGCGACCGATTCTCTTGCTCTTGCTTCGGGCAGCTTTGATTTGAATTTCCGGAATCCCCGAGCGAACACTACGGGGGTTGTTTTAAAGAGTCGCTGTCACGAACGAAAGATCCGATGAAAACCGGCTTCAACCGTTAAAGCATCAATATCTTTCGGTGTTCCGGCGAACTTTACCTTGATGTCATCAACGCCTTGATGTCATTGAATCAATTCACGCCGCTCGCGTACTATCAGTATTTGCGGCAATCCGTTGCTTCTGCGTCAGGCGATCTGTCCGAGACGACAGCTTCTCTCGAATGATTCGTATTACTCGAGAGAAGCTTGTATCACCTCGTCGCCGACTATTCCTGAGCACCGGCAACGATGTTCCAGGTGACGGGAACTTCCCCGCCCTTCGACCCGTCATCGTTCTGGCCAGTGTAGGTCACAGTGACCTTCTTGAACGACAATGAGACGCTTTCCATACCGTGCTGGTCACCACCGCAGGATGGATTCCAACTGGTCACAAACACACTTTCCATTTCCATTTTGTAGTATTCGATCGGATCGCTGCCACTTGCGAGGCGAAGGACAAGCGTTGCCTTCTCGAAGTGCGTTCCGTTCATCGTCTTCAGGAAGAATTCCGGGCTGGCGTTATCGATTCGCTTGACGATCGAAAGATCGTGGGTATCACCCTTGGCGGTACCGGCCCCACCGCCGTAGTGAACCGATGAAGCGTTTGCGGCACCCCACGACACGCTCAGGATATCGATTTCGCCTTCGTGCCCCTTGACTTTGGATTCGCCCGTAATACCTTCGATTTTCAGCAGAATATCAGCGGCCATGATTCGAAACTCCTACTCGTTTGAAACGTGTTTGATACGGCGTTTTGCAAACATTCGACATTCGACTGTTGCACCGCCCGTAACAATTCTCTGCATTCGTCCGAAAAAGTTGCGTGGATTCCGGGAAGTTTTTTCAGATCGTCATTCACAGATCGCGGCGATCAATAACCACGCCATTGACTCTCCGCTCCCACGGCAGACGATGGAACGCCTTGCTATGCCCGGCGTTCCATCGCGCCCAAATCATATCGTGTCAAACCATTCAGGGTTTTCTAGCGTCCCCTGGATTCAGGAAGCTTCGCAACAAGTGACAATCCGACACTCAGCTCTTCCATCTGGAAATGCGGTCGAAGAAATGCGACCGCCTCATAACAGCCGGGGCGACTGGGATCTTCGCGAACATCGATTCGTGCTTCGCGCAGCGGCTTCTTGGCCTTGTCGGTAAACCCGGCGATTTCGGGCTTTGCCAGCGTGTAATTGCTGATCCAGCGGTTCAGCCAGACTTCGCAATCTTTACGTTCCATAAACGATCCAACCTTGTCGCGAGCGATCGCTTTCAAATAATGAGCGAATCGTGAAACACA
>JANXOO010001427.1 GCA_025353525.1 Schlesneria sp.
GTTCGTTCCAGCGTTCGTATAGTAGTTATTTCTGCCTCCTGAAACAGCTTGCATCTGGTCGCTGTCAGAGGGACAGCGGAATGCGGGAATTGTCTTCGCGTAAGGAATGGCATTCGACGGGTCGCTGCCCGCCACGTTAAAGTTGATCAGCAAATAGAGATTTGCCTGATCGATATAGGGCAGGATTCGGGCCTGAGCGGGCAGATTAGTCGTCGTGAGACTCAATGCCCCCACGGTACCGGTCTTGACTGTCGTGTTCTTACCCATTGGGAAACCGAGGTAAGTGTCGTGGTAATTATGCATCGCCAATCCGAATTGCTTGAGATTGTTTTTGCACTGAGTCCGACGAGCCGCTTCGCGTGCCTGTTGAACTGCTGGAAGCAGTAATGCAATCAGCACCGCAATAATCGCAATAACAACCAGCAATTCGATCAGAGTAAAACCAGAACGGCGAGAACGAAGACGTAACATGAGAACCTCCGGAGAATTGTGACAAGTGATCAGAAAAACGAACAATAAATACGACATTTGTCGTATAAAACGCGTATAACGATGGCGAGCAGACTTCGGGAATAACGAATTTGAGTCCGAGGTCGATACAGGATGCGCGATGCAATACCCGAACCGTGATCAATGATCGACGAAGCGAACGTACAGAGGTGTCACATTGGTTGCGACATTCCACCGAACCCGGTTGCGAACAGAGACAATCCCCATCAACAACGAATCACGGGTTCGCTGCAGCCATCAATGCAGATCCAGCCAAAGGCAAGACGACCTCAAAATCAGAACGTCATGCCAAAAAGACTGCGCTGCAACTGAGGGGTGAGCAATGACCTCTGTCGATCGAAACGCGATCAGACTTTGGGCGGACGATCCAGCCGGAAGGCGATCATCGGAAATTGAACCAACTCAGTGGCAATTGCCAGAAACGAGGTCGGTTCAGGAGCCTGCACGACAATCGTCGCCATCCAACCCCATCGATCTTGCGGATCGACAGAAACAAACGGTGTCGAAGGAGGCAACTGCAGCGGCGATTGCTGACAGGAGGGTCCATGACATGGGCGACGATCAGGAAAGCTGCCCTGGGAATGAGGACCGGGCATTGACATTTGGTCATGCTCCGGCATTTTCATCAACGAGGCACCCTGATGTGATACATTGGCGTGCGACATATCACCTAGGCTGAGGTAATCACCACACGTCGCTTCGGCACGCGAAGCACCAAGAGCAAAGAGAAAAAAAACAGCGGCGCACGAAGAGAAAACGAGCCCGCACCGTCGATTTTGACGTTTCGCTTGTGGCTCGGATCTCGCGTGAAATCGCAGCAAGAGAGTTTCCCTGAAATTAAGAACGTTCAGCTATTCTAATTTGACCTGTCGACGTTTGCAAGAAGTTTATTTAAAAAAATGATTTCGATCTGCACGCATTCGACTGCGACTGCCACGTAACGAGCGGGATTACCGGGATGAGCGACCATTGAATACAACCGACACTCGCCTTGTGCTTCAGCAAACGGTTGTGTCTGCAATATCGTCGTTCATCGTTCACGTACGCTGAACCGTAAAACGCTGTTGGCGCCGTGTCATGATTTTTTGAAAACCGGCAAAACGTCCACGCTACTGACTGGACCCGGGAATCACCGTTTTTGACGGCAGCGGCGACGGTGTATCCGTCAGCGATTCAATGCCCAGAATTGAAAGGCAAGTTGTCTCGACGTTCGCCAGTCCGATTTTTTGGCCATCGGCATTATAGTCCGTAATCCATCCTCCTGACTCGTCCTGCTGTAGCAGCAGCCGTTCGAGCAGTCCTGCTGGCGGTTTTGACATCAGTTGACGGGCTGCGAGCAGAGCCAGGCCAAGCTTGTACGTCGCATATCGCTTGTCGTGCCTGGCAGCGGCATCGAGAAAACCCTTTCCATCCCACATTTGCAACGCCGAATCCCAATGTCGCCGCGCAACTTCCGGAGTTTTTTCTGCAATGCATGCCATCAGTAAAAAATCGGCGTAATCCTTCCACCCGTCCACCACGGCGTCAGTGACGACTTCTGTCCTGATGACTTTGTTTTCGATTCGGCGTACATCCTTCAGTAGAAATTGCCGAAACGGCAACGGCTCTTTCACCTCACCAAAAAGGAGTTCAATTTTCCCCGACTGACTGACTCCTTCACGCTTGATCGCAGACCGTATTTTCGACGCGATCTGCGGATGACTGCCGTCCAGCACCTTTGAGGCAAGATAGTTATCGTGATAAAGCCAATAAACGGTTGCTGCCCGGTATTCCGGCAACAGATCCAGCTCAGGATCCAGTAACCCGACGAGGAAACTTCGCGCCG
>JANXOO010001436.1 GCA_025353525.1 Schlesneria sp.
GACCGAGGCTCGGCGAATTTTCGAGCGCGTACCTGGTCGATCTCTCGACATCATTGCTCGCGGTTGCCGACCGACGGATTCAGGAGCGGGGTTGGCAGAATGTCCACACGGTTCATGCCGATGCCACCCGGTTCGTTCCGCCGGAAGGAACGGCCGACGTTGTGACCTGTTCGTATTCTCTGACGATGATTCCCGACTGGTTTTCGACGATCGACCAGGCATTGAAGATTCTCAAGCCGGGTGGAACATTTGGCGTTGTCGATTTTTACGTCGCAAGAAAATGGCCCGCCGACGGCCTGAAGAAACACGGCTGGTCGACGCGGACAATGTGGCCAACGTGGTTCGCCAACGACAACGTTTTTCTGAGCCCCGACCACATCCCGTATTTGCAGAGCCGCTTTGAGACGGTCTCACTGGAACAGGATCGCGGAAAAGTTCCTTACATGCCGTTCGTCCGGGCTCCGTATTACCGGTTTACAGGTCGCAAGCCGTAAACGTCGTGCGCTGAAAAAGGGGGACTGGCTCCAAGTCTTCTTGGTGCCTGTCCCCCTTTTTCAGCCGGGACGACGCTCGGTTCTCGGCCATCGACAGCGGTTCGCCAAAACGCCAGCCAGGTCGATTCTTTGAACTCTGATCGAATTCGCTCGGCCGCCCACATGAAAATCTGGCGTTCTTCTTCGTGGTCGAACAACGCCGATTCTTCGCTGGCTGGTTCGGGTTGCTGGTTCAACCAGCGTTGCAGATTACTGTCGCCCGATCCGCGCGGATGTCTTGACTGCCGGATCAACAAATTCACAACGACATTTCGTGTGATTTTGGCGAGCCAACCTCGAAACGAACCTCGCAGAGGATCGGCCTCCCAGCGCGAGATCGATCCGGCGACCGCCACGAGCACCTCCTGTGTCACTTCGCGAGCATCGGCATCCTGTACCCTGCGGCGTCGAGCCAATCGGAAGATGAGCGGCTGATAAATCTGCAGAAACTCGGCCCACGCCGTCTGATTGCCCGGGTCTCGCAGTTTCAGCAACAAGCTGGCTCGAGTCTCGGGAAGGGATGTCATTAATAATGTCCAAAGGTCAAAACGCGCCGAGAAATCACGCCATTCTTGCAGCTTGCCCCGGCCTCACGAATACTGAAGTGAGTCGGGAATGGTAAAAAAAGCTGAGACAGGATTGTACCCGTCTTCCCGTCGATTCTTCGAATTCTGAATCTGCCAAAGATATCACAACGCCGAATCAGGATTCTTGCACGAAAAATCCGCCATAGTTCGGAAAAAAGCCGTGCGTCACCGACCCGCTTGGTCTGGCCAAGTCATTTTCAATGTCCTGGCCAGTTCTTCCGGGACGAACTGGATCAGATTCACTTCGATCTTTTCGATGTCGTCGACCTTCAGATTCTGGCGAATGATCTCCAGTATTCGGTCGAAGACTTTTTTCGATTGATCGGGCTCTTCGGCGGGGGGAAACGGTACGGTCAGCGAGATCCGCAGCGTCCACGGACCGCGCCCTTTATGACGCCCGCCCTCGACGTTGGGACGCGAATGCCGAAACTCGCGTCCGATGGCTTCGCGCAATGGCCGAAACGGCTTTGTGTGCAGATCCCAATAGACGTACATCAACGATGCCGCCGCGATACCGAATGCAAACAGACCCAGCACCAGCAACTTGCCCGACAGGGTCAGGGTCACAAGGCCGGACCCGGACTGGGCGGACACGGAA
>JANXOO010001481.1 GCA_025353525.1 Schlesneria sp.
TTGTACGTCGAATAGATCGGCTGCGAATAGTACCCTGAACCGTATCCGTAGTTGCCGTACCCGCCATAATTTCCGTATCCACCATAGCCATACCCCAGCCCACCATAGCCACCATAGCCAAGTCCATAGCCACCATAGCCAAGTCCATAACCACCATAGCCAAGTCCATAACCCCCGTATCCTCCATACCCTCCGCCATAACCTCCTCCACCGTAGTGGTGTCCGCCGCCCCCAGAGTGGTGCCCGCCACCACCACCCATATGACCGCCGCCCCCGTGTCCTCCACCGCCATGGCCGCCACCATGTGCGAACGCAACTCCGCTTGCTGAAATCACGGCGATGCACGCGACCATCAACACAGTTTTTGCCAACATCAGACGAGACATTGTCATACCTCTTTCGTTACCCACGCATAATTAAAGTCGATCACCAATGTTGCACTTCTTCAATCAGGATCACTCGATTTACTCCGTCGTATTCACTTTACGCCTGTCCCCGGACACGAGCAAGGTGCTAATTTCGATTCTGT
Organism: Schlesneria sp.; assembly: GCA_025353525.1. Lineage (GTDB taxonomy): Bacteria > Planctomycetota > Planctomycetia > Planctomycetales > Planctomycetaceae > Schlesneria. The sequence continues at coordinate 530 of JANXOO010001481.1, forward strand.
CGAGAGAGTAATCCTCGTTGGTAAGCTTTCGGTTCGTCAGGATCGCGAGTATTGACCGTTCTGTCTCACGGAATCCCGCCGAATTGCCGTACTGCTTCGTAGACGACCGCACACACGGTATTCGCCAGGTTCAGGCTGCGGACCTCGGGATACATCGGAAATTGCAGCGTATGACTGCGGTACTCGTCGACAATTTTTGCGGGCAGGCCATTTGTTTCACGTCCGAAGAGCAGAATGTCACCCGGTGAAAAGACCGCTTCCCAAACCGTTCTGGCCGCTGGATTCTCGATACACCAGATCGTTCGACCCGGTAACCGCTGAACGATTTCCGACCAGCTTTCAACAATTTCGTAATCGAGGTAGGGCCAATAATCGAGTCCCGCGCGACGAAGCTGACTCTCGTCCAGGCTGAACCCTAACGGGCGGATCAGCCACAATTTGGCTCCGACAGCAACACAGGTGCGACCGATGTTTCCCGTATTGGGCGGAATTTCAGGCTGATACAAAACGACGTTCAGGAGCGGTTCTCGCGATTTCGTCGTTCCGTCTTGTTGCATCCCGGACAGCCTTTGGTCTCTTGAACGGAGCGAAGGATTCCCGGTTACCAATTTCCCAGTCACCACACACAACTCGGACTTTTCGTTTCCTGTTCGAGCTTTTTCATCGAACGAGTGTCAGGAACTCAGTACGGGTAGTGAGACTTTGCGGATTCGTTCTTCATTCGTCACTGGTTCGTGTTGGTTGTTTTCCCGCGACGGATCTTGCTGGTCTGGAGGGCGTTCTTCAGGCGGAAGTTTTTCGCGACCTGCACCGAAGAGCGTCAACCGGGCAACTTTTGAGAATCCTTTGAGCGACCCGAATGTATCGGCAACAGCCGTCGCCTCATATCCGCAATGAACCATACAATCGGCGCATTTCGGATTGCCGCTGGCGCGACCGTACTTCGACCAATCGGTCGAATCAAGCAATTCCTGGAACGTTTCGCAGTAGCCTTCGTTCAGCAAATAGCAGGGCCGCTGCCATCCGAACAGGTTGTAGGCAGGCATCCCCCACGGCGTGCATTCCAGATCCCAGTTTCCCTTAAGGAATTCCAGAAACAGCGGCGAGAGATTGAACCGCCAACTTCGTTTGGCATTTCCGATGATCCGCTTGAAGAGACTGACCGTCTGATTGCGGTGGAGGAACAGTTCCTGCGAGGGGGCTTTCTCGTACTGATAGCCGGGCGAGATCATCATCCCTTCGACGCCCAATCCCATCATGCTGTCAAACATTTCCCGCATCGAATTCGGGTCGGCGTTGTTATAGACCGTCGTATTGGTCGTGACCCGAAACCCTTTGGCGATCGCGGTCTTGATGGCACTGATCGCGACATCGTACACGCCCTCGCGACAGACGGCGAAATCGTGTTCTTCTTTCGGTCCGTCGAGGTGAATCGAGAATGACAGATATTTGGACGGTTTGAACTGATCGATGTGTTTTTCGAGCAGAATGGCGTTCGTGCAGAGGTATACGTATTTCTTGCGCGCGACGAGTCCAGCGACAATCTGTCCGATTTCCGGATGCAGCAGCGGTTCGCCACCGGGGATCGAGACCATCGGCGCACCGCATTCGTCGACCGCTTTAAAGCACTGCTCAGGCGTCAGGTGACGTTTCAGGACGTCGGCGGGATACTGAATCTTTCCGCACCCGGCACACGCCAGATTGCAGCGAAAGAGTGGTTC
>JANXOO010000062.1 GCA_025353525.1 Schlesneria sp.
GTCTGCGGATGGCCGACCGGTTTGCAATGCGATTGTCCGGAGAATCCCTGCCGAACGGTCATGCGAATGCGACGGTTCGTGGTGATATCGCCGTAGGTCACAGTGTGACCGACGCCCGGATCGTGCAAGCCTTCCGGTTACTTTACGGTCGTCAGCCGGACCGGGAAGAACTCGAACTCAGTCGCACTCTGGTCGCCTCACGCGGTCTTTCGGAATTCTGTCGCGCGATGTGGAATTCGTCAGAATTTCTTTATGTTGACTGACTGCAGACGAACTCATGTCGCTGTCATGAAACAGTAGACCGTGACCGCAACGAAGGCCCCTGCCAGTCCGGCGATCAGGTAGCCGACAGTGGTCGATGTGTCACCCGGCGATTGATTTTTGTCAACCACTTCTTCCAGTTGACTCAATCCGATATAGACGCCGCCTTCGCGTCGTTCCTGGCGCGAGACCCTGACGACATAGTTCAAGCCGGGGGCGCGCAGTTTGCCGACCATTCCGCTGTCAAACTTTGGTTGCCCCGCAATGACCACACCGAAACCGCCAATCGACAATTCGACAAGGCGACAATTGAACTGTCGACCGTTCATGCTCAGGACCGCATTGGTTCGTTCTTCCGTCACCGCGCAGCGTGAATATTGACGTTGATTCGACCCTGCTGCGTGGCGAGAAACTGGCGATGTTGAGTTCTCGATATCGGGTTGGTGCAGCACCAATGAAAGTTCGTGCAGCTTTTTTTCCCGCAACGGAAGCGATTCGGCTGGATATTCACCGGGAAAAATTGCCAGATGTTCCGGCGGCAGATACTCGGCCTGGGTCGCGGGAACAAAGTCATCGCTGAAATCGAACGGGAGATTGCTCATTTTCATTCCTCAATCGGAAGTATACGGACAAGTTCGATCCGCTGTTGATAAATTCGAAAATAGACGTTGGCATCGTCACAGGCAACCATGCTGACATCGCGCATTTCCGGAATTGGCCGGATCGGCGCGTCGCCTGAAACAATTGACATCAGAGTTTGCCGCAAACTTGTGATTGCGTCGGCAGAAGATTGTTGAGGCAACCCGTCGAGTCCGTGTTTGAATTGTGTCAGATCGGCCCACGCGGCATCAGACATCCGCAGCGGAGTATTTCGGGGGAATTGATCCGCCTCAATTAACCAGGGGACCGAAGTGGCGTTGACTGCCTGCGTGCGGCCGACAAGACCTGCCTTCAAAAGCAATAGTCTGGCTCTGGCAGATTGATTGTCCGAGCGATTTGCCAGTTGCGATTCTCCCGATCGGGTTCGATCGCGTGTGTCGCCCGACTTGTCGTTTACAGCGACCGAACGCCGGATGGCTGTCGCAGGACTGGTTTCGACCGTTGCCGACAACGATGCACGGGAAATCATCCCGTCAGGACGCGACTCTGATTCGGCCAATCGGTCGGAATTATTTCGTCGCGTTCGTTGGTTGGCAGAATTCGAGTGGTTTCCGGCCGATCGCGTTGAGGCTGAGACATCGTGAGGTTTTGACGGATTCAACCACGCGAGCGATGTTTCACGCATCCGATTCATATTGAGCAACGGAACGCGATCGCAAAACGCCGCGATACAGAAACAACTTGCACACAGCGCGGCGATCGCGGCTGCGAACCGGCGTGATGCGAACAGGCCATCCCAAGCCGTCCGAACGGGTTCTGCGGATGTCTCGTCGAAGTCTTTGATCCGCCTTAAAGCGTAGGAAAATCCTCCGGCGTGAGGGATTTGTCGCGTTAACCTGACGGGGTAATTGTTATCCAGTATGACGAGCATCATTCGCGGATCGCCCTCGTAGTGCGAGGCACCGGGAACAGCGACGCGAAAGCCGTCGGAAGTGACTTCGACGACAAAGCACCGGGAAATAGTCGTCCCCATCACCAACGTCACTGTGGTTTGCCCGTCGGGCAACGGTTCGAGGAAATCTTCACGCATCACGAAATCCGCTGAGCTTTTTTACCAATTCTTACCCGCTTTTTTACAATCTTCCGAAAACATAGCTCGCAAATCGAACGATGCGCCTGAAAAAGAAAGAAACTGTGTGTTCATTCATCTCGGTTTAAGGTTGTCGGTGTAGACTGTGCGGCTTGACAGGTCAAAGACATATCTTAGCCCCATGCCGGGTGATGCGAATGCGAGTGCTGGTCGTAGAAGATGAACCCGATGTGTTGCGCGCAGTGGCGATGTTTCTGCGCGAATCGGGTTACTCCGTAGATACCGCTGATAACGGCGAAGACGGTTTATTCAAGGCGGTGACCTGGGAATACGATGTTGTTCTGCTCGACGTCATGCTTCCACGCCGAGACGGATGGTCGGTTCTGGAAGAATTGCGGCGGAAAAACAAGGCCACTCCTGTACTGATGCTGACCGCCCGCGATGCGATCAAGGACCGGGTTCGCGGACTGGATACCGGTGCCGATGACTATCTGGTCAAGCCGTTCGAATTATCAGAACTGATTGCCCGGGTCCGGGCACTGATCCGGCGATCTGCAGGGGTGGCACAACCGCTGATCGAAATCGGAAACGTTTCGATCAATACCACATCGCGGATGGTCTCGGTTGATGGAGTCAGTATCGCACTGACAGCCAAAGAGTACTGTCTGCTCGAATTCCTGGCCGTTCACCGGGGCGAACTGGTCACTCGCACAAAAATCTATGACCACCTGTTCGATGAATACGACGCCTCGCTGTCGAATCTCGTCGATGTCTACGTTTCAAATATTCGCCGCAAAGTCGGTCGCGAACTGATCACGACTCGCCGCGGAATGGGTTATATCATCGAAAGCTGAGATCGCCTCGGTCCTGAGAATGCGTCATGTTCAAATCACTCCGCTGGCGATTGCAGGTCTGGCACGCGATCGTATTGCTGGTCGTTTTGACCAGCTTTGGCGGCATCGTTCACAATCTGCACTGGCAGACGCGATTGCAACAGATTGATGCGGAACTTGACCGAACATCAGGAGCGGTGTTGTCACAAATGCGCCGACTGCTTCCCATGTCACGATTTTGGCACGGCGGTCGCAGGGCGCGCCGACTGGAAAATCCGCCACCGGGTGATTCACGACCGGATGGACCGCGACCCGATTTTGCCAGACCAGATGGTGCGAGACCAGATGGTGCGAGACCAGACGGCTCAAGGCCGGAAAACGAAATTGGGCAGCAAACCGAAGCCAGTGTTGCAGCGGTGCCCGCACCTCCGGAAATGCCGCGTGACAAAGCGTCGACGGATCCGCCAGCGGGATCTCCTCCTCCCGGCCCAGCTCCGCCACGCCGTGACCGTCCGTTCGGCGATCCCGGTCCGTTGCCCGAAGAATTTCAACAGTTGTTTCAGGGTGACGAAGAGTCTCGGCTCTATTTTGCGATCTGGAACGGAGAAGGAGAACTGTTGCAAAGTTCCGAATCGGCTCCTGTCATCGACTACCCCAATCTGCATATCGGAAAGGACGGGCTGCCGATACGGACTGTCCGGTCGCGCGTTGGCGGACATATTTACCGCGAAGTCATCCATGCGGGAATGTTCGATATGAATTTGCTCGTTGGTCGCTCGCTGGAACGTGATCTGGCAGCTCACCATCGGTCTGGGTTGCTGCTGGCTGCGTCGGGATTGGTGATTCTGGCTGCAGGAGTGCTGGGTGGCGGCTGGCTGTCGTCACGCGCAATCCGTCCGATCGCCGAAATGACCGCGACGGCCGAATCCATTTCAGCCCAGAACTTCTCGGAACGGATCAATGCGAAAGATACCGACAGCGAATTGGGAAAACTCGCGACAGTCCTGAATGGAACATTTGACCGGCTGCAGGCAGCGTTTGATCGACAAAGTCAGTTTACTGCGGACGCATCGCACGAACTCAGGACGCCCCTGTCTGTCATCACGACTCATTCAGAATTGGCGTTGTCACGTCCCAGGTCGAACGAAGAATATCGGGGAACAATCGAAACGTGCCAGCGAGCGTCATTGCGGATGAAATCTCTGATCGATTCACTGCTGGTACTTGCGCGGTTCGAATCCGGAGTGCAGTCACTGAAAACAGATCGGCTCGATCTGGGGCCACTGATACGCGACTGTGTTGAACTTGTCGAACCGCTGGCAACCGACCGGAATGTCGACATCGAGTACCACATGGCGTCGTGCTACGTTGCGGGAGATCGGGATCGTCTGTCTCAAGTCGTCACGAATTTGCTGACAAACGCGATCCGCTATAACGTTGAAGGGGGACATGTCAGCGTCGCTTCCCGAACAGATTCCGGGACCGCATTCATTTCAGTGACGGATACAGGGATCGGAATCGACGGAGATCAATTATCCCGAATCTTCGATCGGTTCTACCAGGTGGATAAAGCGAGGTCTCTAGCCGAGGGAAGTAGTGGCCTCGGACTGTCGATTTGCAAGACGATTGTCGAGGCACACGGAGGTACCATCGCAGCGACCAGTTCGCCCGGTAAGGGGACAACGATCGAGGTCCGGATTGAAGCAGTGATTTGAGTGAGAGTTTCCACGAGATTTTCAGAAGCCGCCCGATTGACGTTCGGCCTCGTTGGGATCCATAAAACTTCAGAGAAAGGCAAATGCAATGAGAGTGACTGTATGGATGGCCAGTTTGATGGCGGTCGTCGCGTTGGCGACGAACGTTGAAGCTCAACCCGGTGGTGGCGGAGGCCGTGGGGGTGGCCGAGGTATGTTTGGGGGCGGCGGGCGGGGCATGGGCGGAGTCATGATGCTGGTTGGCAACGAAGCCGTCCAGAAAGATCTCGCTCTCGGCACCGACGAAGCGGCGAAGGTCAAGGTGGTGGCCGACGAATTCGGTGCAGCGATGCGTGAATCATTCACCGGGATGGGCAACTTCCAGGAAATGTCCGAAGAAGAACGAACCAAAGCGCGTGAAAAAATGACCGAAACCATGAAGACGGTCAACGAAAAGTACCTTCCCAAAGTGAAAGAACTGCTCTCCGCCGATCAGTACACGCGATTGCAGCAGATCAACTGGCAGAACATGGGCGCCATGGCCTACTCCGATGCCGAGGTCGTCAAGGCGTTGGACATCAAGAAAGAACAGACTGAAAAGATCACCCATCTGACCGATGAATATGGTGCGAAAACGCGGGAATTGTTCACGCCAGGCCAGCCGCCTGACTTTGCCAAAATGGGCGAAATCAACAAGGAACGCGATGCAAAAATTGACGAAGTGCTGACGAAAGAACAAAACGACAAGTTCACCAAACTCAAAGGCAAAGAATTCGATGTCACACAGCTTCGACGCGGGCCAGGCGGCGGTGGACCGGGTGGAGGTGGCGGCGGGGCCGGTGGCCGACCAAAACGACCACAACCGAAAGCCGAGTAGTATCGTGTAGATCCGAAAAGGGATTTCATCATTGATCAATTTGACCGGGGAGTGTGAATTCCCCGGTCAAATTGTATGTCATCATGCCGTAATCGAGGATTCCATGTTATTTCGCTGTGTTTGTATGATCGCAATTCTGGGTTTCGTTATTGGTCGCCCGGGAATTGAAACCGTGATCGCGTCTGACTGGCCTCAGTTTCGCGGCCCTGCCGGTGCCGGAATTGCCGACGAACACGAGTACGCGACGACATGGTCTTCGACAGAAAATGTCGCCTGGAAAATCGAACTGCCTGGTGCCGGAGCGTCGAGTCCCATCGCGATGGGCGACCGGGTCTTTGTAACGTGCTATCGCGGTGTCGATAATGCATCGAGCGACCTTAACAAGCTTGAACGGGTCCTCGTATGTGTCAATCGCGCCGACGGCAAAATCGTTTGGGACAAGACAATCAAAGCAACGGATGACGAAGATCGATTTCAGGGATTCATCACCGGCCACGGCTACGCAACCAGCACTCCTGTGACAGACGGCGAACGCGTTTACGTCTTTTTTGGCAAAGCGGGCGTTTTCGCATTTGATCTCACCGGAAATCAACTATGGCACGCAAAGGTTGGCAACGGTTCATCGCAAATGGGTTGGGGTCAGGGAACCAGTCCCATCCTTTACAAGGACACCGTGATCATTCCTGCATTTGCCGAAAGTAAATCGGTTGTGGCTCTGGACAGAAAAACGGGCAAACAAGTCTGGAAAATGGACGCCGACGGATTTGGCGGGTGTTGGAGTTCCCCGATCCTTGTCGATTTACCCGACGGAAAACAGGAATTGGTCGTCAGTGTCCCCTTCGAAATTTGGGGGCTCGATCCTGATAACGGCGAATTTCTGTGGTTTGCAGAGGGCGTCAAGGAAGGAGTGATGTGTCCGACTCTGGCCGCGAGCAAGGGAATCGTTTACGCCATCGGAGGCCGTCAAGGAGGGGCCGTCGCAATCCGGGTGGGCGGACGCGATGACGTGACAAAATCGCACACCGTTTGGCGAAAAGAAATCGGCTCTTACGTCACATCCCCCGTACTGGTCGGAGATCACCTTTACTGGGTCAGTGATCGCGGGATCGCCGTATGTGTCAAAACCGCTGACGGCGAGCAGGTCTACCGCGAACGACTCGGCGATGCCAGTCAGTTATACGCTTCGGTCGTCGCCGCGAACGGCAGTCTGTTCGCCGTTTCCCGTGAGAAAGGAACGTTTGTCTATGCGGCGAAGCCTCAGTTTGAATCGGTCGCC
>JANXOO010000076.1 GCA_025353525.1 Schlesneria sp.
ACCGGCTGGCCCAGCTTCTTCACCATGATTCCGGGTCACCTCGACACCAAGAGCGACAACCTGTTGATTGCAAAAGGGAAAGTGCAAATGGACGGTGACCCACTGATTCCGGACGAGGGCCAGAGTTTGACAGTCGGATTCGTACCGATTTCACAGGATGGACAGCCTGCACGGAATTTTTACGTCGCTGAAGTGAATCAAAAGACCGGCACGTTCGTCACTTCAGGAGCTCAGAAAAAAGGATTGCCACCGGGAAAGTATCGGGTGTCGGTTGAACTGTTGACCAAAAAGAAGGATGCGTTCAACGAGCGATACAATGGCCAGGACTCGCCCATCGTGGTCGATATCAAAGACCTTTCAAAACCGATACTGGTCGAAGTAGAAGCGCCCAAATCAAAGCCAAAAGCAAAGTAATCGTTCTATTCTTCGATCACCACAAGATGCTGACCCGCAGCAACATGCTTCAGAATTGTGTTCCCTCCGGCTGGCCACTGTACTTTGAGTTCATCAACAAACGCTGCCATCCCCAATCCGAACAGCATGGTGTAATCGCTTGTCGAAAGGTAGCTGCCTCCTCCCTTGACCAGTCCGATTTGCTGGCGAGTCCCTGAGGTGACGGTCACAGTTGCTCCAATTGCCGAGCGGGGACTGGTCCTCCCCACCAGCCGAACCGAAAGCCAATTCGGAATGGCGGTGTCGTTTCGCAAAAGCGACACCGGTTCGTTGGTGTGAGTGACCACAAGATCCGGAGTGCCGTTAAAATCGATATCACCACACGCCACTCCGCGACCCAGGTGGCGCCGCGACAGATAATCGCCTGAAACATTGGCGACATCGCGAAAACGCCCACCGTGATCGTTCACAAAGAGATAAGGCATTTGGCGACGATCGCGTACGGAACCCGGCGCCCAAACGTGGCCGTTAGCACAAAAAATATCGGAAAAACTGTCACCATTGGCATCGACAATGACCGTTCCAAAGCCGACGGCTGATGCTCCGACAGCCGCGATTCCGAATGGTCGGCTGGCATGGTTGAACAGTCCATTTCCCAGGTTCCGATAGAACGCAAAACTTTCGTTCTCGTAGTTCGCAACCCAAAGATCCGGCTTTCCGTCGCCGTCGAGATCGCCGACATCAACCCCCATACTACCGTCCGGCTTCCCGTCTTCCCCGAATGCCACGCCGAACTCGATCCCGACTTCCCGATATCGGCCGGACCGCTGGGAAAGGTAAAGTTGATTGGGAAGAGTATCGTTGGCGACATAGAGATCCGGCTGAAGGTCGTCGTTGATGTCGAAAATGACAACTCCCAGCGACTTTCCGATTTCATGAATACCGATTTCAATGCTGCCGTCCCGATAGGTACCGTCGCCGTTTCCGAGATAGACGGAACAGGGCAACCCCTGAAACAACGCAGGTGTGCACGGATTTCGCTTCCCGATCCGCGGATCAATGCAGACGGGATCATTGTCGAAGGACCAGTCGACGTAGTGCCCCACATACAAGTCAATGATTTGGTCGCGATTCAAATCAGCCCATCCTGCGGCCAGACTCCAGGCGCGGTCATCGATCCCGGAAGCGTGTGTCACATCGACAAACGTTCCATCACCCTGGTTTTGGAACAATTGCAATCCACCCCAACCGGTAATAAGCAAATCCGAAAAACCGTCTTCATTCGTGTCAGCGGTCCAGGTTCCATGGTTGTAGTGTCGAATCGGCTCCAAACCGGCAGCGGATGTCACCGGTTCAAACGACCATGAGGCTGTTTGACGATAGAGACCGACAGGAAGAGGAAGTATTTCATGATCGGGACCGAATTGACCTCCCCCCGCAAAGAAAAGATCCAGTCGTCCGTCATGATCAAAGTCGGCCAGGGCGCATCCCGTACCGAAACTTTCGAGGATGGCAAACTTTCCGGCTTCCTCGCCATTCCGCCCAATCCATGAAACACCGCTCGACTCTGCAACATCGACAAAACGGACGGATGCCACACCCGACCCCGAGTCATCTGCGGCGGAAAATGTCTCGATGACGGCGATCTCACGTGTTGCGGGCGGCCGGCAACCTGTTGTCGAGAGAAGCAGCATGACGACAAGAGGCGATTTGCCAAAGATCACGAACAGCATCTTTGGAAGACGAGATTTCAACTGGAATGCCGCAATTCTGAAGACTCCCATCAGTTGCTTGTGGTCGATGTTTTGACCTGCTGGACGAATCGGGCATGATGCTCTGCCAAAGCCTCATCTCCCGTTTCTCGATAAAGGTCGGTCAGTTCCTTGTGTGCAGGAAGAAAGCCTGGCGCCAGCCGCAACAGATTTTCGTACCAGCGAATCGCGTCCGGTCGCGACAGATACCTGGCAGTGATCGAGCCGATTTTCATCCGCAATCCCAGGTTGTCAGGCTGCGATTGAAATTCTGTTTCGAGACGAACCAGCA
>JANXOO010000120.1 GCA_025353525.1 Schlesneria sp.
GCACCTCTCATCAAATTTCCTGAACCGGCTTAATCCGAGTCGCTGAAAAAAGGGGGACAGGCACGAGGAAGACCTGGAGTCAGTCCCCGTTTTTCAGTCGGTAAGGACCGGCGCATCATCTACTGTCGGAACCGTTTTAGCTGAAACTGACTGAATCGCTCGGCGATATGCTGCGGAGAAATACGAAGAATTTTTACCACAGAGACACGGAGGCACAGAGAAGGAAGGAGAAGAGGCACGTTGCGAGGGCACTCCGGGAGTCTGACCGGGGTTTCTCATTTCTTCGTTCGTGCATGGCATTTTTTGGGGAGTCATTTTTTCTGTCCTGTCTTCTCTGTGCCTTGTATGTTCACTTGTATGTTCACTTTTTAATTCGTGTTCTTTGTGTTGGTGTGGGCGTTTGTTTCGGGATGAGGAATTCGTTATTGGTCTTTGTCATGTGGGAAGACGCAGCGACGTGGCGGCTCGGTCGGAGCCTCGCCCTCTCATGATGCGGATTCGCCTTTTCTTAATCCGAATTGCTGAAAAAGGGGGGACAGGCACCAGGAAGACCCCCGGCGCGCCGGGGTCCCCGTTTTTCAGCCGGTCGCCCGACTGGATGTGTGTCGCAGGACTGCGTTATTTTGACGATTCAGCGGCGATTTTTGCGCGGGCCTTCCAAAGCGATTCGAGCACGGCGTCGATGTATTGCTCCTCTGCGAACGGGCTGAGCAAGTAACTCTTCAAGGCAACAATCGGTTCCCCGTAGTCGGTCTCGCGATAACAATCCGTCAGCGAAATGACGACTCCGTCGCCGTGCAATGCGTCTGCCTGAACCAGTTGGTAAATCCGTCGATTGTAATCGTTGTGAATCCGAACCTGGTCGCGCATGGAAGTGTCCTTTTGCTCACGCTCAGAGACACCAAAGGTATCGACGCCGTCCGGATAAACACGAAAGAGCGTCACAGGGCCGAAGTTGCCCCGATTGACAACGGTCGTCGCGTCGTGTCCTTCCAGATGTTCGCGAAGGACTTCAGCCATCGACACAACATGGCCCAACAGGGCTCGAAAGCCGTCTTTTCCGAACAGTCGCAAATTGGCAAGTGCAGACATCGGACCGCTTCCGCCGCGAGTCGTTTCGAGCGTATATCGACCTGGATGGTAGTGGCCGTCGTGGAACAGGTAAGGCGTGTCCGATTGTTTGCGAGTGATCAGTTCCAGATCTGTCGAGTCGCGAACTAAAAACAGGCTCGATACATAAGGAGTAAATCCTGTCTTGTGAAAGTCGATTCCTACCGAGTCGGCAAGCGGCAACTGCTGGATCCGGCGACGGGTTCCGGCGAGCGAGCGGACTGTTCGGTGCCTGAACCCGAGTGGATTGGCGTTGAAATCATAATCGTTGAAGACAGACCACGCCCATCCGATGACCGCATCGCCGTGAATATGTGGCCGGTAGTCGAGGTGAAATTCATCGACCAGTCTTTCTCGCACTTCGTGTACCGATTTCAGATCGTCGAGTCCGAAATGGTCGGTAGTTCCCATCGTCGCCACGATCGCGGCGATTTTGCCACCTTCCTTCAACACGTCACGAGCCATCGTCTCGAGCAGGCAGGTTCTGATCTCGTTATCGGGTGTGCAGGGAACCTGTATCACATTCTCTTGCCCGATCCCCAGCCAGTTCGCAACGCTGAGGCACGCGTAATGGGCTCGTTCAGAACACAAAATCACAGCTCGTTCGCGAGCCCCGTGTTGAGCCGTCCCCGGACACGCCTTTTCGAGCCCCAGTTTAACGCCGTACAGCAGAGTTCCCGTTCCGCCAAAGGTGAAAAGTCCGGCTGACTTAAGCGGATCGTACCCGATCAAATCGGCGGTCATTGACGCGACTTCGACTTCTGCGACTGCCACCTGTCGCGACGATTCTTCGCTGACGAGGTTCGGATTGTAGATCGACGGGAGCAGTCCGCCGATCACGCTGGCGATTGTTGGCGGGGGAATGACGTTAATCTGAGCTCGCGGGTGACCCCAGATGAACATCCCGGAAAGATGCTCCACCAGCATTTGCGTGACCTGTTCGAGCGGCACGGGGTTCTGATCGACGGTCGATCGTCGTGCCGCGTCGTAATCCAGAGTCACCGCCTTGCCCAGCAGGGGCGAAACGGATTTCATTTCATCAAGTTGATCGAGGGCTCGCAGAAACGAGAAAACAAAGTACGCATCGTGAACGCGATCAGAAACAGGTTGAGGGAACCCCTGGCGGAGAGAGGCGACAAGCTCGAGGTAAGAAGCAGGCATCAGTCGATTTTCCGATGGAAACGGAACGGGGGCCAGTTGTTCTAGGAAGCGAAGTTCTACCACGGATCGTCGGCAAAGTCGTCCGTACCCAAAACGTTACAAACCGGCAAGCGAACAGAATAAAATGTCGCGTTGACTCCGGGTCCCACTCATTTCCATACCGCTCGCCCCCGGGTATCATCAGAACCGAGGACGATTCAAAACATTCCGTTCAAACAGGAGGAATTCCGATGCGACATTTGTCTGTGTTGTTGTTTTCACTTTTCGCAATTGTCGGGTCGGTCGATGCGGCGGTTCAGTCAAAAACCGTGACTTACAAGCACGGTACGACCGATTGTATTGGCTACGTTGCCTGGGACGATGCAATCGAAGGTTTGCGTCCTGGGGTGCTGGTTGTTCACGAATTCTGGGGTCTGGACGCCTATGCAAAGCGGCGAGCTGACCAGTTGGCGAAACTCGGTTACATCGCATTCGCCGCCGACATGTACGGCGAAGGGAAAATTGTCGATCATCCTAAAGATGCGGGCGGCATGGCGGGTCATGTCCGCTCGAACGTCGACGATTGGCGCAAACGTGGTCTCGAAGCGCTGGAAGTCCTCAAATCACAACCCCAATGTGACAAAACAAGGCTGGCGGCGATCGGATACTGTTTCGGTGGTTCGACGGTACAACAATTGGCATTTGCCGGGACTGACCTGAAGGCTGTCGTCAGCTTCCACGGAGCGCTCGTCACACCAACGCCCGAAGAAGTGAAGGCCATCAAGGCGTCGATCCTGATTTGTCACGGAGCGGACGATTCGTTCATTTCTCCTGATGCCGTCAAGGCGTTCCGTGCGGCTCTTGACAAGAACGGCGGTAAATACACGTTTAATTCCTACGCGATGGCCCGTCACAGCTTCACTGTCCCCGAGGCTGACGAAACTGCCAAAAAGTTCAATATGACGGGACTGCAGTACAACAAGGCCGCCGATGAGAAAAGCTGGTCGGATATGCAGTCACTCTTCAAGGAAACACTCGACAAACAGGGTAAGGAATGATCCGTTCGTGGATTGCACTACTGACGATAGGTTCAATCGCGAGTTCCTCAGAACCCGTCCGTGATGTCGTGGTCTATGGCGGAACATCCGGTGGCGTGATTGCTGCAATCCAGGTCGCACGTATGGGAAAGTCGGTCGTATTAATCGAGCCGAGCGGCCATCTGGGCGGCCTTTCATCAGGAGGTCTGGGGGCTACCGACATCGGGAACAAGGCAGCCATCGGAGGTCTGGCCCGCGAATTTTATCGCAAGGTCGGCGCTCACTATGCTGACAAATCGGCATGGATGTTCGAATCGCGCACCGAATATTTCCGATCGCGAAAGTCGGCCGTTGAGCACGAACAGTGGATGTTCGAGCCACATGTCGCCGAGCTGGTCTTTCGTAAATGGATTGCCGAGTACAAGATTCCGATCGAGCGTGAACGGTTTCATCTGCACGAAGCCGTCGAAATGGATGGCAAGCGGTTGACCGCCATTCGCATGGAAAGTGGTCGACAGTTTTTCGGGCGTGTGTTCATCGACGCCTCGTACGAAGGCGATATCATGGCCAAAGCAGGCTGTTCGTACCATGTCGGACGCGAAGCAAATTCTGTTTATGGTGAAACGATCAACGGGATCCAGATCGACAACGCGATCAAACACCAGTTCGTTAAAGAGATCGATCCGTTTGTCATTCCCGGCAATTCGTCAAGCGGATTGTTGCCTCTGATTCAGCGAGCTTCGCCGGGAATCAATGGTGATGGCGACCATCGCTTGCAGGCCTATAATTTCCGCATGTGCACGACCAACGTGCCGGAAAATCGCAGACCCTGGCAGAAACCCGACGGCTATGATGCGGGTCAATATGAATTGTTGTTGCGAAATTTTGATGCTGGCGACGACCGCAGTCCGTGGAATCCGATCTTTTTGCCGAACCGCAAGACCGACACTAACAACAACTTTGCAATCTCGACCGACTTTATCGGAGCGAACTACGATTACCCTGAAGGCGACTGGCCGACCCGCGAGCGGATTTTTCACGAACACCTGCTTTACCAGTCGGGACTGATGTACACACTGGCAAATCATCCGCGCGTTCCCAAAAGCATTCGCGAAGAATTTACCAGTCTGGGTCTCGCCAAAAACGAGTTACAGGACAACGACAATTGGCCGCACCAATTGTATGTGAGAGAAG
>JANXOO010000014.1 GCA_025353525.1 Schlesneria sp.
TGGGCTGCTCCGAACGAATGCTGCTTGGTAACAACATTCATAACCGGAAATCTCCCAGCCGTGTATTCATCCATTTTCCAGCCCACTTTGCTATACTCAGGCTCGCCTGTGGAAACAGAGTTGGGCTCTGCCGGGAAGCAACCCTACGAGGGATAAACAGGTCAGGGCGGGAGAATCCTCTCGCAGGACCTGGGGCTGCAACGCCCCAAGTTCCCTCCAACACGAAAACAAGAATTCTTTTGCCCCGTCTTCCCTCCAAAAATCCATCCCTCAATCCAGTTTCAACGCTCTGTTTCACCCACAGATCCTGGTAAAGAATCGTTTTTTCTTCGAAAAATTGAAGCATTCCGACAACGTTATTGGCCGCTTGCGGCCGTCGTCCGGGATAACGGTGACCGTCCCGCTCATTCGACGTGCAAGGCGGGTTAACGGAGACCATCATGATCCGGAAGCGGCGTCCCCTCGTGAAAGACTGACATTGATGACATCGTTCGACGAACTCGCCGAAGCACGCCGAACGTGGCTCCAGCAGATTCTCAGGCCGTGGTGCGGGCAAGCAACCCGTCGGGAGTTGCTGAAGGCCGAAGCCGAATGGGTCGACATCGCTGGCAAGGTCGATCCCGAAAAGACCTTGTGGCTTTGGGCCTGGTCCCGATTTCCCGAACTGGTTCACGAAAACCTGGGTATCGAAGAAACATCAAGGGTTGAGATTCAAACAAAGGATGGAAAGTTGTACGGCGGATTTCCGGACGCAAGGAAAAGTCTGCGCGGGCAACTGACGATCTGGGGTTGCGAACTGACGACGGAAACCCAGACGGAAATTGGTCCATTTGCAATTGACGATGTCGTTTCAGTGCGGCGCACAGGATCTGTTCACTGAGGTGAATTCCGATAGTCGAGCGGGGCCTTTTGGCCTGGTAACAGCAGCGGCTCATATTTACGATTGGCAAGGCGTTTTGTGTGCTCGGACCGCGCGGCAGAGACGACATCGGGCTGCGTCATCAAGTCCCAACACGTCGCGGCAAGCGTGCGTGCAGCGAGTTGCATTCCTTGCTGGCCAATCGAGGTTCCGCCTGCCGCGACCGCTTGCCATGAGTGCGACGGCGTCCCTGGAACAAAGCAAGCCGTTGTAAACCCGGATGTCGGTACAACCCAGGAAACATCGCCAACATCAGTCGAACCTTTTCCCGTTTCACCGCTCGTGTCGTTGACTTGTGAAATCGATTCGATCGGTTGCGGTTTCACCAGTGTTTCACGAATCCGCTTCGCAAACAGCATCTGCTGATCGTCATATTTCTGGTCATTCAACTGACGAAGGTTCGCGAGCAGCAATTCGGAAAGTCGGTCATTCGGCAACAGTTCTACGGTACCGCCCAGGTAGACTTCTTCCAGCGTCGTTTCGGTTGCCAACGCCCCCGCCTGAGCACATTTGACCAGTCGCGGATAAAGTTCACGAACGATCTCGGCCTTGGGATGGCGGATGTAGAAAAACACTTCTGCGAAATCGGGGACGACATTGGGGGCACCTCCACCCGAAGTAATCACATGATGAATTCTGGTCAAATCAGGAGTGTGTTCGCGAAGCAATTCCGAGGCGTGACAGGCCAGTTCGAGTCCATCCAGTGCTGATCGCCCCTGTTCGGGGGCACCTGCAGCATGAGAACTCAGTCCGTGGAATCGGAATTTAACGGCGGCACGAGACAGACATGACGAATCCCCTGCGGTGTTGCGACCTGACGGATGCCAGTGCAGTGCGACATCGCATCCGTCAAACAGTCCCGCTCGCACCATAAATGCTTTGCCGCTTCCCCCCTCTTCTGCCGGACATCCATAAAAACGAACGGTCCCTTTCAATGAACCTGATTTGATCTGTTCTGCGACGGCGATCGCCGCCGATGCGGAGGCGGCACCGAACAGATGATGGCCACAAGCATGACCATAAGTGGCTCCGTCGCGTGGCAGCCTTTCAGCGACGGCCTGTTGCGAGAGGCCGGGTAACGCATCGTATTCGCCCAGAATCGCGATCACCGGCGAACCTTCGCCGAATGTCGCAACAAATGCGGTCGGAATCTCTGCGGCACCCCGTTTCACCCGAAAACCGGCCTGTTCCAGCGTATCAGCCAGCAACCGTGATGACT
>JANXOO010000135.1 GCA_025353525.1 Schlesneria sp.
AGGCCTGACACCGGCGACTCGGGTTGGATCTTCAAACAAACGATGGGTAAGCCTGACTTCTCCGATCGGTTTGCGCGAGGTGAGATCATAGCCATCCAGAGGTAAAACCTTGGGAAAGACGAGCACATAGGTCGGCAGGGCGGCGACGAAATAACGGCGATTTCCCAATCCAGGCCGCGCGTCGTCTGGCCGACGTTAAGCAGCTTTATGCGATCGGACGACTCCGCCAGCTTATGAAAATACCCCCGCGATTCGTCGTAGCTCGCCAGGTAGAAGTCGTCCCCCGGCTTGTGTCCGAGAATGGATTCGGGGGTCGGAACGGACTGCGCGAAAACGAACTCGTCTTGTCGACACGCAAGTCGACACGGCCTCTGATTGATTTCGGTGACGATGCCGAAATCTCGGTCGAGGACCCGCTGTTACTTGGTCGCTGCGTCATTGGAAAAATTGAAAATGTTGGAAAATGGACCAGTACGTTTCAGCTCGTCACCAACAGCAAGTATCGGGGGCGAGCACAGGTGATTCGCGAAACGGAATCGGGATTCGTCTTCGAGGCGCAGGGAATCCTTAAAGGACAAGGCGAACCGCTGTGCAAGCTTGAAGGGATCCCCGCCGGAAAGTCTGTTCGAGCGAACGACGCCGTTTTCTCTGCAGACCGGGACGGTATCCTTCCGACGCCTCTGTATTATGGACACGTCGTTGAAGCCATTCTCGGCCCGGATGATCGCGAGTGGACAATCACCGTGAAACCGGTATCGCTGCCCGACCAGCTGACGACGGTTCAGGTCTTGCGAACGGCAGTCAACCCCGAGCGATTGGCGGCCAAATGATCGCTCGCCATTTGCTGATCGTCTGCCTGATTTATACGTCGCTTGTGATGCAAACGAGCCTCGCGGGCGAAGTTGTCCTGTTCGGTTTTCGCCCGTGGTTTCCCGGAATCGTTTTAATGGCTTGCACGCTGCTGCATCAGGGAGGCAATAGTCTCGTCTGGGCGGCACTTCTGGGGTTAAGTGTCGATTGCCTGTCCGGCGAGCGATTGGGCGTTAACGTCGTGACGGCAACGCTGGTTGCGACGGGAATGATTTCATTGAAAACTGAAGGCAGGGTGACCGGAACGGCAACGATTGTCCTGTTTGTATTCTCGGGATCGATCGGCTGGCGAGTCGCAACGGAAACAATCAATTGCCTGCTGGCAAATCGCACGGCCGATGGATCCCTGATACTGATATCTGCGAGCGGAAGCGGTATTTATACCGCCATCGTAACACTTGGCGTTCTGCTGGTTGCCCGATTGCCACGGTTTGCTGTTCGGTCCCGATCACGTGCGAGACCGATCGCACTTACCAATCGCTGGTCTATGTTGACGAGGTAGATTTGCTCAACCGTCCGCTGTCGCCGATGGGTAACGACATTGATTCCGGCGGAACGTCCTGGAATGCGGATCGCGATCCGCAA
>JANXOO010000209.1 GCA_025353525.1 Schlesneria sp.
CAATTTTTTGACCATTCAAGGAAGTTTCTATGACCACCCAAGTGATCATTGGCACCGTGACGCTGACAATTCCCGATCCCGCAGACTGTCCAAACCCAATTGATCAAACCGGCTGCACCGACTGTGGGACGGGATCGGGAGGGGCAGAATGCACAAGTCAGAATCCGGTCCGTTACTCCAGCGGCGAAGCGTACGTGGAAAGCTCCGACCTTCCCGGCGCCAAGGGATTTGGCATCCCCTGGGGGCAACGTCGAAGTTTTTCGAGTCGTCTCTCCTCCCCCTATAACCTCGGAAATGGTTCCAATTGGCAATCGGGCGAATGGCCGCATTTGGCCCTGACGTTCGACGACACCAAGTTGGACGAAGGCGCTTTGGTCGTTCGCTTGTTTCGCGGTGCGCAGTCGACGACCATTTTTACGAAGCAGGGGAATTGCTACATCCCTTCCTTTGATTCGCGGGAACAACTGACCTACGACGCCGGTTCCTGTACCTATACGCATACGCAAGTGAATGGGATCGTCACGAAGTTTTCCGAATTGACAGCGATGTTCAATACTCGGTCGGATGTCGCCGGAAACGCCATTCAAACTGCCGGTTGGGCCGCGAATGGATTCAACTTCATTCAGGTCCAGCGTTCCACTGGCGGCGTTGTCGAGCAATTCACCTATACTTACGATAATCCCAGTTCCCATGATCCGCATCTGCTGACGGTTGTGCTTCAGCGAGTTTCGGGGGGCGTCACGCAAAAAGTTTCCATGGCCACATACACCTACTATGGAAGTAACGATCCCAACGGAATGCCGGGTGACTTACAGACGGCAACAACGTTGATCTGGAGTGGGACAGCCTGGCAGGCCACGGGGACGAAATACTATCGATATTACGCCCCACCCGTTTCGTCCAGCAGTTCGAGCGGCTCCAGTTCCAGCAGCTCGTCCTGGAACGACCCTCGCGCTCATCACTTGAAATATGTTCTGAACGCAGCGGCTTACGACCGCCTTAAAGCGGACCCGTCGGTGACCAATCCGTTCACCGCGCCCGATTCGATCGTCGCTCTTTACGCCGATTTCTACTTTGAATACGACGCCCAGGCGCGCGTGACGAAAGAAATTACGCAATCGGGATCGCAGACATTTCTGTTTGCGTATGCCACCAGTGGATTTGCGAAGGGATACAATTCCTGGTCGTTCAAAACAACAGAAACCTTGCCCGACGGGAATCAGAATATTGTCTATTCGAACTATGCCGGTCAGACGATGCTGAAGGTCTTCGAATCGGGTTCCAGCCAATGGCTGAATTTCTACCGGTACGATTCCCTGGCGCAAGCGATTCTGCACGCGAATCCCTCGGCGATCACGGGGTTCGATGAAACAAAGGCCGATCTGTTGGGATTCAACTCGGGCACCGGTCAGTACCAGTATCTGAAGCCGAGTGCCGGGTTGATTGAAACGACCGCCTATCACGTCTGCTGCGGCTACGTGACGCAAGAAAGCTTGCAACAAGGACAACTCGGGACTCTCATCAGTTTGCGCGAGTATTCCTACACGTGCTGTGGGGCCAACTGCAATTGCGCGAG
>JANXOO010000218.1 GCA_025353525.1 Schlesneria sp.
ACAGGCCATCCTTGTTCGTATCTCCCGATTCGAACAGCCGGTCGATCAGCTTTGGGGGCAGCTTTGTAACGTTCATTCCGTCCGTCATGGCGTCCTTGGCCCCGGCTGCTTTTTTCCCCTTCCCCCGGTTTTTTGGCCCGCTCGTTAACTCTTCTTTCGAAAGCTTGTGATCGTTGTTTCGGTCGAATCGGGCAATGAAGAGTTCCGGGTGTTCGCGCATGAATTCTCCCCGGTTGTTTTCGGTATTCACCGAAACGATTTCAAAGACCGGTTTTCCGTCCATCATCCGGCGTTCGCTGATCCGCGGGAAATAGGCGACCAATTGATGGAATTGTTCGCGTTTCCAGACGTCAGACGGATGATCGTGGCAGTTCGCACATTGCAGTTGGATTCCAAGAAAGACACGGCAGGCTTCCGCAGCAACATCCTCGGGCGCTGCTCCCTGAGCAAATATCAACGCCGTTTCCGGGTGTTCTTCAACATTGCCGGCCGCCGTCAACATGGCAGAAACGGTCGCGTCCCAGCCAACACCGGTGTTCCATTGCCCGGCCATCCACGTCGTGAATTCCTCCTGATTGAATCGCGATCGTTGTTCTGTTGCCCTGATATAAATGACGTCTCGCCAATACCGGGCCCAATTAACTCCGAATTCTGATGAACCGATCAGTTTATCGATGAGCAATGATCGTTTGTCCGGATTGGTATCCGTCCGAAATGCGATAACATCGGCGGGTGAGGGCAATTGACCGATGATGTCGAGTGAAACACGACGCAGAAAATCTTCGTCGCTACAACGCTCCGCAACTTGCACGTTCGCTGTTTGAAGTTCGGCGAGAATCTGCCGGTCGACTTCGGCTGCCACGGCGGCAGGAGCCATCGCAGCGGAAGCCGCGCTCGTGTTCGGTTCATTTGCCAGACAGGTCCCGGCACGAGCCATCAGAAAAACTGACGCGATCACAATCGATGTTATCGGAATACGCATGACGAACTCCCGTAGTTGATGAAAATCACCACTGAGCAAAGTTTGAATCGGTCAACGATGACTGAACCTGTCAACGAAATCCGAATACGATCTTATTTAGCAATGTGATGTGCGTGCGGCAGTAAAAAAGTCGATGAAAGTTGCAAGCCGAAAATTCGGCAGGGCGAACCGTGCGCCTTGTCACTTCAATCCATCGGTCGAACCCGCGAATTCTATCAAAAATCCGGAATTCGCCATACAAAAGTTCGAGCCCATAGTCAATTAAACCCCGCAGGCAGACAAAAGTTTCGCTGAATGGGCGAAAAAATGTTCCACCGCAATTTTTCCGTTGATCAGATGAGCATTTCGCTCGTCGCCGCTAGACTTCAATGGGGGACAGGCACCAGAAAGACCTGCAGTCTGATCCCGTTTTTCAGCTGGCAAATTTCCGCAGCCGGTCGCCTGAACGGCGGCCTAAAGACGTGACTCAACAGAAAGCAACGCACATTGTGATGGCATCACCTGGAATTGATCTCCGCAAAATTCGCGGCGTCCTGTTCGACATGGACGGAGTCATCTATGTCGGGTCCCGGTTGTTACCGGGCGTCCAGCAGATGTTCGACTATCTGGAAGCAACCGGACGCACATGGTTATGCGTGACGAATAATGCCAGCAAGACTCCTGCTCAGTTCGTTGAAAAGCTGACGGCCATGGGAGTTCGCGCGAAGCCCGAACAGATTTTGGGAAGCGCTGAAGCGACGGCCGGTTGGCTCACCGAACAAATCAGGGATCACGGCTGGCCCAAGGGAAAAATCATCATCGTAGGCCAGGACGGGCTAAGAACGGCCCTGAAACAACACGACTTTGAATTGACCACCGAGCCGACCGAGGCCACTTACGCCATTGCCGGGATCAATTTTGAATTAACGTACGAAGAACTTGCTCGCGTTGCACTTGCGATCCGTAACGGAGCCAGATTTCTGGGAACAAATTCTGATCCCAGCTATCCCAGCGAACGGGGATTGTTGCCGGGCGCCGGAAGTATCCTCGCGCTGCTTGCCACAGCGACCGGAGTCGAGCCGACGGTGATCGGAAAGCCAAATCGGGGGATGTACGATCAGGCCATTCGCAGGATCGGTGCCGTGCCCGATACAGCAATGATGGTCGGCGACCGTTATGACACGGATATTTCCGGAGCGTTGACGATGGGTCTGGCAACGACTGGCGTACTGACCGGAGTCAGTACTCGCGAAGACTTCGAATCGGCGAGCAAGCCGCCTCATATTATCGCGGCTGACCTCATCGAACTTCGCCAACTCTTCGAGCGATGCGACGCGGATTGACATTCCCCAACACCCGGAATTCTCATAGATTTCGCACCGAAGAACGCAGGCGGTATTGCGATAGTGCTTCCGCCCGCCGCACAATGGAGCGATGAGCCGTGAAAATTCGCAGTCGATGGTTGACGAAAGTTGCTTCTTTCCTGGCAGTATTCGCTTGCCGCCTGTTGATTCTGACATGCCGCAAGCAATTTATAGGAAAGGCTTTGGAGCGGACGCTTCACGTAACTGGAAGCGATGAATTTTTCGTGCTTTGTGTCTGGCACGACGCCCTGTTAATCCCCACGTTTGCCGCACCGCGGTGGCTGCGCAAAAACGCCTGCTGTCTCGTGAGCAAACATCAGGACGGATCCTATCTGGCTGAAGCCATGGCGTGGCTTGATTTCACGACTGTTCGTGGTTCGAGCAATCGCGGGGGGGCTGAAGCACTTCGACACCTGGTCAATAATACTGCTGGAATGCATATCGTTGTGACGCCCGACGGACCTCGGGGTCCTCGCAGGATCATGAAAGAAGGGGCCGCATTTGTTGCTGCCCATACCGGTCGGCGACTTCTTCCGGGTGCTTTCGTGGTGAAAAATGGCTGGCGGATACAAGGCGGCTGGACCGACTTGCTGGTTCCCATGCCGTTCACAACTGTCTATGTCATCGTCGGCGAACCGATCGCCATCCCCCCAGGCCTTTCACGGCCGGAACTGGCCCGCTACGTTGTTCAGGCTCAGCAATCAATGGATCAATTGAACGAAGAAGCTGATCGCCTGTGTGTTCGGGGTTTGTAACCGCTTTCCGGCAAACATG
>JANXOO010000273.1 GCA_025353525.1 Schlesneria sp.
CTGCAGGTTGTCGAAGAAGAGATTTCGCGGCTTGAGCATTCGATCCAGGATTTCCTCGATTTCGCCCGACCACCAACGCTTGTCAAAACGCCACTCGATGTCCGACTGGTTGTCGAGCAGTCGGTCGAACTGATCTCGGGCCGGGCCGAACCCCAGCAAGTTCGGATTCTCGATGATTTCCCGGATGTGCCCGTCATGGTCGAAGCGGATGCGGCGCAATTACGCCCGGTGGTGCTCAACCTGCTTCTGAATTCACTGGACGCGATGCCGGACGGAGGTCGAATTGATGTCACAATTTCCAGCACGCGTTCACCGCACTGGCAAGAGATCACGAACAAACTTTCGGCGAAAATGTGGGCACTGGTTTCAATCCACGATTCAGGCGACGGGTTCGCAACCGAAATCCTTGACCGGCTCTTCGAACCGTTTTCGAGCACCAAAGAAACAGGAACAGGCCTGGGAATGTCAATCTGTCGACGAATCGTAAAAGCCCACGGGGGCGTCATCACGGCTTCAAAAAGTCCTCAGGGAGGAACGGTCATCGCCATGTTGCTACCGCCTATCGCATAAGCAATCGCGACAGAACGTGAAGCTCATTTTTAAGAAGTGCAGACTTCTGCCGTGACGAGTTACTCGTCTACAACCGGGCAGACGAACTTCACCCTCGCATCAGAACAATCGTTTCGTGACGGTTATCGAATTCCAATGATGCGATCCAAAAACTTCGGATGCCAGAACTTGACGTGTGCGATTGTTGCCAGCAAAAACAACGTGACCAGACTGATCGTCGCACCGTAAAATACGCTCCACGGCCGATATTTCCATACGACATTGGCGCCCGAATCGGGAATTTCAATCGCATGGAAAATACCTGACTGCTTTGCTGCGACTGGCTGGCCGTCCTGCTCTATCGTCCACCCCGGAAACGCCAGCTCTGTCAAAACGAGTGACCGTTTCGTTACCGGGTCAGTATTGCCAGCCTTCGCATCAACGAGGGCGCGGCGCGAACCGGGAGAATCGCTCCTCCAGTCGGCAATCGCGACCGGAGTCTGATCGTCCACCAGATATGCGCGGCCCGCGAAGGGGCTTTCACCAACCGCCATTGATCCTTTTCGGAACCGGTAAAGATGAATCGGTTCAGGCCGTCCCCAGACTCGATTAAGGAACGGGTCGACTCCCTTCCAAACGAGTTCCACCTGCCAACTCACGTCATCAAGCGGTTCGAAATTCAGAACATGAGTCACTCCGGAACGACTGAGCCATTCTCGCAATTCCGTCGAGCAGGGGGTTGGTTTGCCGTTGGCCAGCGGCTTGGCAAGAGGTGGCATTGCGAAGCGCGGATCAACGTATTCTTCGGGGGCCATGCCGAGATACCACGGAACGCACGACACCCCGAGCATCGTGCCGACATTGGGACCCGGAGCCAGAAGTCGCGGCATTTCGTGCTCGTCGAGCAACAATCGGCGAATGACACTCGATTCACGAAATGAAATCGGAGGTGTCACCATGTAGGTGTATTTAACCATGCGACTGACGAGCCATAAGTCACCGCAGGTCGACGCGAAAATTGTGATGAGAAACAGGCATCGAATGGTGCGTGAAGCGATCCTGTGCATCCACCAGTTCAGACACTGACCTGCCAGCAGAGCGATAGCAAGCGTCGTGACAATCCCGTACCGACCTGGCCCCCGAAAAAAGCTGAAGCCGGGAAGATGTCTGCCAATCGGCAACAGGAAACCGGTCGCGTAGACGAGAGCCAACAGCCCGGCGATCATCCAGTAGCCTGCGGTCGCCTGCAAGACAGTGTGTGTACGTTCCGAACTTGATCTCGCCCTGTTTCCGCAGAACCAGACGATGGCCGCAACAACCGCCATTATAACAGGAATCATTCCGCAATATACGTGCGCTTCGACCTTGTTCGTTCCGGTCCCGAGTGCTCCGAAGCGGCAGTTCTGCAGTGCCTGATCGAGGTCATGATTTGGGCCGAACCAGTGCCACGGTGCCAGGAACTCGGCGATTTCGCGCACCGGATTTGTTTCGTCGATCGCCTGCTGGCTGTACCAGAACCACGGAGCGATTAACTGGGACGCATATTGCGGCGGCATGTGCCCGTAAGCGGGGTCGTAGTCGCCGCCGGTAACGACGCGCGAGCTTCGCTGCTTCAATTCCCACGTTGGCAGCAATTGGACAGATGCCAGCCCAATTCCCGCGATGCCTGCCAGAAACAACGCCAGCGCCGCACGTTTGACAGACGACCCGCCGAGAGGACGGATGCCGGTTTTTCCTGGACGGTACTCGATCCACAATCGGCAGCAGATATAGGTTGCGACGACCAATTGAGTGATAAATGCCAGATGGTAGTGGCCTGCAAGCAACTGCAGACCGAGCGCAATGCTTGATCCGATGGCGTACCTCCACCACCGCGTTTGGAAAAATGATTCGACACACCAAAGTGCGACGGGCAACCACGCCCCGGTTATGATCGCCCATTCCAGACACGCTCGAGGAGGAAACCAGCCGTACGTGAAGACGAGTGCCGACAGATAGGCTCCCGCCCTCGACAGACCGATTCGCCGGGCGAACAGCAGCGTGGCGACAAAGCAGATCCAGTAGTGCAGCAGGTGTTCGACGTTATACGCCGTGTTCAGGTCAAAGAGTTGATAGAACAGAAAGTGGAACGGATAGGCCGCACCAGTCTGACTCTCGCCCAGGACCGGATACCCGAATCCGGCCAAATGATTCCACAGCGGAAATTCACCCGCCTTCAGGCGATCGGCATAGAACGCTTTCTGCGGAAAGAAATACGGATACAAATCGCCGCCGACAAATCCTGCACCGCCAAATAGCGGCCACCAAAAAAGAATTGTCAGGGCGACAGCGACGGCAACAGGC
>JANXOO010000296.1 GCA_025353525.1 Schlesneria sp.
GTCGCGCAGCGTCGGGCATGTGATGATTTCAATCGGCAGATTCAATTCGCGCACCATCGTACGGATCAACAACTGTTGCTGGTAATCCTTTTGTCCGAAGAAAGCCCTGTCGGCTGTGACGATCATAAACAACTTCGCCACAACGGTTGTTACACCTCGAAAATGGCCGGGCCGAATCGTTCCTTCGAGGATCCCGGACAGGCCTTGTACTTCGACGTACGTTCGAAAACCGGGTGGATACATTGTGTCAGCATCAGGATAGAAGACGACACCCGCCCCCGCATTTCCGCAGATTTGCAAATCCAGTTCCCGCGGCCGGGGGTATCGCTGGAAGTCTTCGCCGGGTCCGAACTGGGTTGGGTTCACGAAAATGCTGACAACGACAAAATCGCATTCGGACCGGGCTCGTTCGATCAGGCTGACGTGACCTGCGTGAAGGGCACCCATTGTCGGAACGAAACCGATCGTGTGGCCCGCTCTGCGCGCTGCGGCGACAGCGGTCCGGATTTCGGACAGAGTTTCGGCCACGAGGGGGCGACCGGATTCGCGACTGGCCTGGCTTGCGTCATTCATTTGAACGAATAATTCGCGTTGTTTTTGTCGAAGTCGGCATCCGTCAACTTCTGATTAATCTTCAGATTGCTGTAGAAGTACTCTTCGACCATCGGAGGTTCGGCATCTTTCTTTCCGGGAAACGCCAACTGCTGAATTCCGATGGCCATACCCGTTTTATCTTCGATCCACAACCGCGTCGTATGAAACTTGAAATCTTTGAAGGGCTTGTCGTGGATCACCTCGTAGACCGTGCAGATTTCTCCGGAAGGAAGTTTTGAATCGGGTCGCTTTTGAGCGGTGACTCCGCCGAATTTTCCTTCGGCTTCCCATTGTTTGATCACGGTTTCGAGCATCAGCTTCAGTCCGATCGAAGTGACCGGATGTCTGTTATCAGCCAACGCGGTTTTGTCGTTGGGAGCCAACGTGATCACGCCGATGATCGACTTGATCCCTCCTTCCCGAACCAGCAGATTGTTGTTGTTTTGGCCTTTGACAAACAGGACTTCACGGCCGAAGTTATTTTCCTTGTCGAGAAACTTCAGATAGACGCTGAAAGGTTCTTCGCGGAACTTGAGCTTCATCGTCGTCTTGAGCAACTTGCGGTCAATCAATTCTCGCTTGGTAAAAATGCATTCATAATCGCGGACATCTTTTAGCGATTCGGCCGCCTTTTGCGCGACCTGCATCGGGATAAACAGAGGATGTTTTTCGTCGATTTCGGATTCGGCCACTGCAAACGACGGAGCGGTGAAAGCGATCAGGCACAAACATCCGGCAACGAACAGACGCTTGCGAATCAAAATCGAGGCGGCGAAGGGCGATTGTTGAAACATG
>JANXOO010000353.1 GCA_025353525.1 Schlesneria sp.
ACATTTTCTTCGGGCAGATAGATTGTCGGGGGCTCCATTTTCATCATCCTGCGCCGGGCGACATAGACGGGAAGCGCCGCCCTGTGGTCCAGATGAGCATGCGTGATAAAAATGGTGGGCAGACCCATGAAGTCCCAAGGACTTCCGCCAAGATCGAATCCGAGTTTCAGTTCCGGAATCCTCCAGTAACTCTGAACGGCCGCACGCGAATAGCCTTCGATTGTAAGGCCATCATGATGAAGGGTATTGAACGGAAGATTTTCGACCATCGCGGGTCATCCAATGCAGGACGGGATCGCAGCCCGCCCCGGAAAAATCGGGTTGAAGATGAATGCAACAGAGTCATTGCGGACAGACCATCGCCTCGCTTCGGGGATTACCCGACTCTGGCGGGCTTGCACGTCAGAATGCTCTTCGCTTCGGCATGACAAACTTTGAGAGCGTCCCGTGCCAGTTCATTGGAAAGAAGCCTGGGTGTTTCTCCCGTCTTGATCGCGTCGACGGCAGATTGCAGTTCCGATGTAAACGCAGAACACCATTCCGCCCCTCCCTTCAATTTGGGTTCGGTCACTTTTCCACCGGACACCAGAGTCAACGGGCGGTCCTGGACCCATTCCCCGCCGATCGTTCCCGCGCTGTAGAGCAGTGTTGCCCGTTCGAGATAGATTTCGAACCCGGCAGAAAACGCGAGGCCTTCGGCGGCGATCCCGCCGCTGACGGCGGTGACCGCCAGTGACGGGTCGTCGTAGATATATTGGGTATGGACGTGATTGACGAAGCCGTCCTGGAGAATGCCACGTGAAAAGACTTGCTGAGGGACACCACAAATCAGACTGATAAAGTGATTGTCGTGAATGTGCAGGTCGATCCCCCACCCGCCGAGCTTGCGGAAATCTGACATGTCGCTGGACCACTTCGGTGACGAAATCACGCGTCGAAAATTGGCGGCGAGCAGTTTCCCGTATTTCCCGCTCGCGATCGTTTCCGCCGCAAACCGGAATTCAGGAAAGAACGGAAGAACCTGAGCCACCATTAACTTGCAGCCGGTTTTGCGCGAGACGGCGATCATTCGATCCGCCGACCGAGGATCGAGTGCAATCGGCTTTTCAATCAGGACGTGCTTGCCGGCATTCATCGCCGCAATCGCCACCTCTTCGTGTTTGTCGTTCGGAAGGCAGATATCGACCAGGTCGATATCGGGCGAGGCAAACATCTTCTCGTAATCGTCGAAAGCCACGATCTTCGTCAGGTCCAGGCTGGCTCCGGGCGGACCGAAATTTCCCTGGATCGATGTCCAGTCTCCGATCAGCTTTTCCGGACTGCGAGCGCAGATCGTCGTGACGGCCCCACCTTTGAGTTTGGACCCCGTGATTTTCCCTTTGTCGGTGAACTTCACAGCGCCCGAAAAATGCGCCCACCCCATGAAGCCAATCCCGACGATTCCGATTCTGACCATCGCCGTTCCTTTCCCGCATATCTTGTAGCAGACTGTCCCGATTCCGGACCGGTAGCATCGGCCTCGACTTTGGGAAAAGCAAGCCACTTGCGACTGCCAAAAAAACAGGCATCACACCCGTGCACGAAAAACAGGCACGCAAATCCGACAGCCACTGACGGCCGAGTGGCGGACGAACAAATCTCGCAGCCCCAGACCCCATAACTAGGCTTTGCATTGCAAAGTGCGTGTTTTTCGCCGGGAAAAGCCGTAGAATCAGGCGAATGGCTTCGACTTGAGACTAACGGTTTCGGTCGGGATTTTTCCAATTCCATGGTTTGGACTAGCTTTTCTGGTGGTACGATTGTTATCCTGAATTAGGTCGTACTCCGGTTGACGACACTCGGTGGCCAGAAGCCGCATCGAGACGTCGGAGAGTCGACTCGTTAGACCGCGCATTACAATACAGGGATGAGTTTCAGGACCAGGAAAGGGGTGGCGGTATGTTGGTGCTCTCTCGAAAGCCAGGCGAGAAGATTTTGATCGGCGAGAACGTGACAGTGACGATCGTTCGCATCGGACCAAACACGGTGCGGATTGGTATCGAAGCTCCGCGGGATATGAACATCGTTCGTGAGGAACTCTGCGAAACCGCAGGTCACGTTGACGAACAGCCCACCGGAAATCACGAGGGCGATTCTGCTTGAAGGATTCGGTCGACTGCTTTTAAGTTTCGAGCCGGCGAGGCGTTTGCTTCGCCGGTTTTTTTTGCGCCTTGGTGCCATGTTCAAACGTTGCCCGGTTCCAACACGATTCGCTCGTGATATACTCTCTCTCAGCGCGTGAATTCATGCGACCTCTGAAAATGACTCGACCGGGAATATCGTTCGATGATTAATCTTGTTGGCTGCGGATCGACCCACACGTGTGACGGCACCACTCGCCGGGATTTCCTGCAAGTCGGAGCACTCGGGGCAATCGGACTGTCTCTGTCGGATCTCGCTCGAATGGAAGTTCGAGCGAACGAAGCTCGTTCCGCGCGACCGGGTAACAACGACCGATCGTGTATCATGATTTTCAATCTCGGAGCACCAAGTCAGCTCGATACATTCGATCCCAAGCCGGATGCTCCCCGGGAAATCCGTGGCCCCTTCCAGGCGATTGCCACAAAATCACCCGAGATTCAGATCAGCGAGATTTTTCCGGAGCATGCGGCGATCGCCGATCGCATTTCGTTTGTCAGAAGCTGCAACCACGGAGCACCTGCGGTTCACGATGCGGGCTGGCAAATGATGCAAACCGGGCGGTTCTTTACTGGCGGAGTGAACACACCCCACGCGGGCAGCGTGACCGCCTACTTGATGGGGCGCAAGACAGACCTGCCGCCGTTCGTTGTATTGCCGGAACTGATGGGCTCGGGAGGAGGAAACCTGCCGAACGGCCAGGCGGGAGGTTTTCTTGGCAAGGCTTACGATCCGTTTGCATTGAATGCCGACCCGTCGAAACCTGATTTCACGGTACCCGACCTGTTGCCTCCCAAACAGATTGGCGAAGCAAGACTCGAACGGCGACGAAAGCTGCGAGATGTCGTCGAACGAACAATCGAGGGCTTTGAGAAGAACGAAAACGCCCAACTGCTCGACACCAGCTTTCAATCAGCGTTCCGAATTATTTCAAGTCCTCAGGCCCGGCAGGCTTTCGATCTGACGAAAGAACCCCAGTCTGTTCGCGAGCGATACGGGATGAACCGGTTCGGACAAAGCTGCCTGCTTGCACGCCGACTGGTCGAAGCGGGCGTCAGATTTGTCACGATCAATACATTCCTGACGGTCTTCAACGAAGTCACATGGGACATCCACGGGACATTGCCATTCACGTCGATCGAAGGGATGAAGAACATCGTGGCGCCGATGTATGATCGCGGCTACAGCGCACTGATCGAAGACCTGGTACAACGGGGATTGCTCGACAATACGCTTGTTTGCAATCTGGCGGAGTTCGGTCGGACACCGCGTGTGAATCCTGCAGGCGGCCGAGACCATTGGCCGCAATGCTGGACAGTCTATTTTGCAGGGGGCGGAGTTAAAGGTGGTCGAGTCGTCGGCAGAAGCGACCCTGTTGGCGGTTATCCCGCCGAACGCCCCGTCACGCCACCCGAAATCGTCGCCACGATTTTTCACAGCCTTGGTTTTGACGTTGAAGATCACTTGCCAGGTCCTGCTGGTCGACCGTTTCCGCTCGCCGATTTCGGAACAAAACCGATTCTCGAACTATTCGCATAACCGCAAAGATTACCTCCGCTCGATGACCTTGTTGGTGAGAGAAGTTTTCCTGCGGGTCGGCTTGAATAAAAAACCCTTCGCGAGCCAGCGTATTCAGACACGTTTGTGCATGTCTTAATACGCTGGCTGCGAAGGGCTCGTCCCCCCCCGACATCGACGACCGTGACGGTCGACGATGTACGAGAACTCTTCATAAATCATAGGAATCCGGCGCGTGTGACTTTGTCATACAGCGGGTTCAGTTTCCTGAATCGTCTCCCAGTCCTTGTTGAGCCGACAGACGCTCGGATTTGTATCTCTC
>JANXOO010000372.1 GCA_025353525.1 Schlesneria sp.
CCTCGCGACGCAACTCAGCCACGAGAAGTCTCAACGACTCCAGCCGTTCTTCCGTCGGATTCCATTCCAGTGCCAGCTCGCTCATCACGCGGAGAAGTATTCGATCCAGAAGTTCTCCGCCAGATCAATCCAAACATTCCAACGCCTTTGGCGAATCTTTACATTTGTAATGACGTAAGTCTATTCTATTGTTAGTCTTACGCTATTGCCCGGCGAGGATTCGAACCTCGACTAAGTGATTCAGAGTCAGTAAAACACGGTCCCTATAGTGATGGACGGAGATTGATTGGCATTGCTTTTTTCGAATGCCAAGCCAATAATCGCGTTGACGGTGCTACCTTGAGATTGACGGTAATTGATCGGCAAGGTAGCACCGGGGTAGCACCGGTTTTGGTGCTACCGGAAAACCGGATCACTTCGGGGAGGGCGAAATCGAGTTTCATGGCCGAAAAAATCAACTTCACGATGGCAACTCTTTCAAAACTGGAACCGCCTTCGACCGGACGACGTTGGACCTACGATACGAAGTCGTCTGGCTTGGGGCTACTGCTGACATCGACGGGGTCGAAGAGTTTTTATTTATATCGCAAAATTAACGGACGACCGGAGCGAATTCGAATCGGCGGATTCCCGGAAATCTCAGTTGATATCGCGCGAGACCAGGCGACCAAACTTAATGCGGATATCGCCAACGGAATCAACCCTGCAGAATCGAAGCGGAAGCAACGCGGCGAATTGACGCTCGGGGAACTTTTCGCCCTATATTTGGAGTTTCGGGCTGAACCACACAAAAAAGCGTCATCGGTTGCGACCGACAAAGCAACTTGGAAACGGTACATGACCGGGTGGACGACGCGTAAACTTTCCAGTGTGTCGCGAGTTGACATCCAGTCGTTGCACGCGCGAATCGGAAAGGAAAACGGCAAATATGCCGCGAATCGGCTGCTGTCGCTCTTGTCGACGATTTTTAACGTCGCGACGGAACACGGGGAGTGGAAAAAAACGAACCCATGTTGTGGCGTGAAGGCATTCGCCGAAAAATCTCGCGATCGGTTTCTTCAACCCGAGGAACTTCCGCGATTCGTGAAAGCTGTCGCGGGGCTTGAGAACCGGCAGGCTGCCGATGCTTTTCAACTGATGCTCTTCACCGGCGCTCGTAAGGGGAACGTCCTATCGATGCAATGGGTCGACGTCAATCTCGCAAACTCAACTTGGCGTATCCCAGACACAAAGGCCAACGAACCCCAGTCGGTCCACTTGCCTGAACTGGCGGTAACAATTCTTTCGCGAATGAAAGAATCTGCGAAAGGCAGTCCCTACGTGTTTCCCGCACGGACGGCGGGAGCGAAATCGCCACATTTGCAGGATCTGACGACCCCGTGGGGTCTGGTTTGCGAGGCGGCTGAATTGCCGG
>JANXOO010000393.1 GCA_025353525.1 Schlesneria sp.
GAGAAGCCACTGTTGCGGCTTCCATGATCGGAGCATTTATTGAATGCACGCCAGCTATTCAAGATGTGGTGCGTGAAATGATCGCTATCGTAACAAGCGACGATTCCGATCTTGATGACATTGATGCCGCTCTAAATACGCTCATAGAAGCGCTCTTCCCAATGAAGACTGCTGATATCTGCGAAGTCGATGACGTGTTGTTTAAGAATCCAGAATTCACTGTAGCAGCAAAAGAGATGGATTCTGAGCACGCTATGTTTTCAACTCGCGTTCGCAAGTTGATGGAGGATAATGGAGTGACTCAGGCGCAACTGGCCAGCGAAGCTGGCATCACGCAGCCTGCGGTCTCTAATATTCTTAATAGAAAATCTCGCCCACAACGCAGAACCGTTGAAAGGTTTGCTACGGCCCTCGGAGTCAGCGCTGAAGAGCTGTGGCCAAGCGAATTAATTCAGAAGTAACGTCAGTTAGAGGCAGAATCGCGTTTTTTATTCCATCGCGATTCTGCCGCCTTTTTCGCAATCTCCGATCTCTTCTTAGCCGTCAGTGCAGCGGCCCGAGCTTTGCCGCCCTTCATCCCGCCAAGTCGTCCCAGTGCGACCGCAGCGGGATTTTTTATTGGGTCAACCGGACGTTCTTCGACAGGCGGCGCGTTGCCTATCGCCTGATCGACAATCGACTTGGCCAACTGATTCAGATCGGCGGGACCGGGTTTCTTGCGTGTGCTTGAGCGTTTAGGCATGATGTTCCAAGCATCGCTTTTGAGTCAACCAGGGTCAAGTCGATTACGATCAGGGAATAAAAACATGTCGATAGAAACTGATGCACGAAAAAACACAAAACCACAATACAACCACGAAACACATCAAATTGTAATGACTGATTGGGACGAGACCCATGCGGAAAATCTGCATGCATTTCTCAACAAACACGGCATGAAATGCCATCTCGAACAACCACAGATGGACAATATCAGATTCATCACAATTAACATGCAGGATACGAGCAAAATTGAGGCTCTGATCGATAACTGGATCAACGAGTAGGCTTTGTCAACAGTCTATCTCCGTCAATCCCGTAAATTAATTTTCGAACTGACCCACTACCAAACTGTCCTACGAAGCGGTGAAACTGTCCATTCTGCTTCTGACGTGGTTCACGATCTCTTTCACGGGAACGCGAATTTGTTCCAACGAGTCGCGATCGCGGATCGTCACTGTGTCGGCTGTCATCGTATCGCTGTCGACAGTGATGCAGTAAGGGGTTCCAATCTCGTCCATGCGGCGATAACGACGACCGATCGCAGCTTGCTGATCGTACTGCACGGCGATTCCCGCTCGCTTGAATGCCCGGTAAATCTCGCCTGCTTTTTCGGGCATCCCGTCCTTCTTGATCAACGGGAAGACCGCAACCTTGATCGGTGCCAGTTTGGGATGCAGTTTCAGCATCACGCGAGATTGCATGACCCCTTTCTCGTCGGGTTGTTCGTCTTCGTGGTAGGCTTCGCACAGGAACGCCAAAGTGGCCCGGTCGCAACCTGCGGCGGGCTCGATGACGTGTGGCACAAATCGCTCGCGCGACTGGTCATCGAAATAACTGAGATCCTTTCCGCTGCCGACATATTTTGGTTTGCCGTCAGGCCCGAGTTCCACAACGAGCTTGCCGTCCTGTTTGCAAAGCTTCCCTTCGGCGTGTGATCTCAGGTCGAAGTCGCCTCGATGTGCAACCCCTTCAAGTTCACCGTAAGAACCCGCTTCAAGGAACGGGAACGCGTATTCGAGGTCTGCCGTTCCGACGGAATAGTGGGCCAGTTCTTCCGCGGCATGCTCACGCAGAATCAGGTTGCTGGTCGAAATTCCATGTCGGATATACCAGTTGTAGCGCCGGTCGCGCCAGTACCGGTACCATTCCAGCGATTGGCCAGGATGACAAAAGAATTCCATCTCCATTTGTTCGAACTCGCGCGAACGAAATGTGAAGTTGCGTGGTGTGATTTCGTTGCGAAAGCTTTTGCCGATCTGTGCGATCCCGAACGGAATCTTGACACGACTCGAATCGCAGACATTTTTGAAATTGACGAACATCCCCTGTGCCGTTTCGGGCCTCAGGAATGCCTTTGTTTCGTCAGAGCGAACCGCCCCGGTGTGCGTTTCAAACATCAGGTTGAAATCGCGAGGTTCGGTCAACTGGCACTTGTCGTGCTGGCCAGGGTTTTTCGATGGCTTGAGCAGACATTCGCTGGTAGCGATGTGATCCGCCCGAAAGCGGCCCTTGCATTCGCGGCAATCGACCAGTTTATCGGCGAACAGGTCAAAGTGCCCCGAAACCTTCCAGACCTGAGGATGCATGACGATCGATGTTTCGACGCCGACCATGTCGAAACTGGCGGGAGCACCCACCGGCTGCGAGACCTCGTCATGCTCGGTGATCATATCCGACCACCATGCGTGGCGCACATTTCGCTTCAACTCGACGCCGAGCGGGCCATAGTCCCAGAATCCGTTCAAACCGCCGTAGATTTCGGAGGATTGAAAAATGAATCCGCGACGCTTTGCCAGCGCGACAATCTTGTCCATTCGGTTTTCGGCAGCCATGCGGTTTTATCCGGGTTATCAAAAATAAAAAAAGGCTCATTGACAGTGAAACGCCAGTCTTCACTGCTGCCGCATTCTACTGTGGCAGGTTTTCGCTGTCAGTGAATCGCAGTTTTTTTCTGACGGCTCGGCAATCGGATGGCCCGGATTACGTCAACGTGAATTCTGGCAGGCGAATCACCTCGCCTCCTTTAAGTGCCGATTCGTGTGCGAGAATTCCGACGCATGTCCAGTTTGCTGACAATGTCGCGTTCGGCCACGGATCGCGATTGCCTTTCAGAGCACTCACGATTTCATTGACAAGGTGCGGATGCGATCCGCCGTGCCCGCCACCCTGAATGAATGAAAGGTGGTCGGCATCCTGAATCGATTGGGTGAATTTCCGGATCGGCTCGGGAAGCCGATGTGCAAAATCGGGAACCTCGATTTTCGAAGCGATTTCGTGTTCGGGCTTTTTGGCCGTGTGGAGCACGTGTGGTTCGCCTTCAACGAGTGTCCATTCGAAGCTTTTCTTCGTGCCATACACGTCGAAACTCTCGCGGTATTGACGAGCGACGTCATACAGGAACCGCCAGATATGAGCAGACACGTCCGAGTCCTTGATCTTGATGTGACACGATTCGACGGCAAATGTGTTGCCCGATTTTTTGGCGATATCGTCCCGAACCGTACCGGACCCGAAGCAACTCACATATTCGGCTCGACCATTCACGAGACCCAGGCAGGGGCTGACGACGTGCGTCGCATAGTGCATCGGGATCATTTTTTCCCAGTATTCAGGCCAGCCGTCCATGTCCTGTGGATGCGACGCGGCCAGGTGCTGAATCTTTCCCAGTTCACCTTTCTCGTACATTTCCTTGATGAAGAGGAATTCGCGGGAATAGACGACGGTTTCCGCCATCATGTATTTCAGGCCGGTCTGTTTGACCAATTCACAAATCTGCCGGCAGTCTTCGACCGTCGTCGCCATAGGGACGGTACACATGACATTTTTGCCCGCTCTGAGTGCCTGCATCGACATTGCGGCATGGTCGGGAATGGGCGAATTGATATGTACGAAATCGATGTTTGGATCTTTCAGCAATTCTGCGTAATCCGTGAATCGCTTTTCGATCTTGAACCGGTCCCCAATCGTTTTGAGGTGTTCGGCGTTGCGCTGGCAAATGGCGTAAACATTCGCATCGGGATGCGCTTGATAGATCGGGATAAACTCCGCTCCGAAACCGAGCCCGATCATCGCGACATTGACTTGTTTGTTGCTCATGGCAGGTAACCTTATTGGAAAAGTCGGGCGACGTATTTTGATGCGGCATCACGGCGTCAAATCGCTTCATCCCGCGTGAATGGAGGGTCAATTTCCCTCATTTTAATCCAAAATCTGCGCCAATGCCAACGAACAAGTCATGCATCTCGATTCGATTACGGTTAGTCTGCAAAGTCGCACCGGATTTTTGGCCAGGCATTTGTCTCGTGCCGTGGTTGCTTTTTAAAAAACGACTTCATTCGACGTGTTTCATCCGCGAAATCGCTGTGCCGAGTTCTCTTTTCAGGTCAGTCGGCGCTTCAAGCCCAATCGAGAGTCTCACCAGGCCATCACCGATACCACACGCCAATCGTTCGTCGGCGGACATGAACTTGTGCGATGTTCCGGAAGGGTACGAGACCGTCGTACGCGCATCTGCCAGCGTTGGTGAAAAGGGGATCGTATGTGCCAGCGAGCGAAAGAGTGAATCGACCGCCGATCGGCCGCCGCGCAAGTCGAAGGCCAGCATCCCGCCGCAACCGTGTGGCAGCAATCGCGCCGCTCGCTCAAAATGCGGATGATCGTCCAGTCCGGGATAGGCGACCCGCGCGACTTGTGGGAAGCTGCGGAGGAATCGGGCGACATCGAGTGCGGTTTCGCAGACACGCTGCATTCTCAAAGGCAGAGTCCTGAGTCCGCGAGATGCGAGCCAGCTTTCGAAGGGGTTGGCGTTCACACCGTAAAGACTCGACATCGCCCGGATCTTGCGAACGAGGTTTGATGGTCCGACAACGATCCCCGCCATGACATCGCCGTGACCGTTCAGATATTTTGAAACACTATGCCAGACAAGCGTCGCTCCATGATCGATCGGGCGCAACAGACAGGGGGTTGCGAACGTACTGTCAACGAGCAATGGAATTCCGGCAAGAGCGCCGACGATTGCGGGCAGATCCGCAACTTCCAGCAACGGGTTCGAGATCGATTCGACGATACATAGTCGTGTCCCGGATGTGAGACAGGCACGCAGCGCGTCCGGATCGTCGATATCAAAGTACGAGACTTTGATTCCGAACGACGACGCGAGATGGTTCAGCAGTTGTCCGGTTCGCCCATAAAGTACGCGAGCTGCAACAACGTGATCGCCCGACTTGAGCATCGCCATCAGTACTGCCGTCAACGCACCCATTCCCGATGCGGTGACAACGCCCGACTCTGCGCCTTCCAGCATCGCCACATCGTTAGCGAAGGCTTCGTGGTTCGGGTTTCCGTCTCGCGTATAGATGTAACCTTTTTCGTGTCCACCCGTGACGGCATCGAGTTGTTCGAGCGATTCGATGTCGAAGGCCGTGGTCATGTAGACCGGAGGCGAACTGGTTCGCGTCGTAAAATCGGCAGACCAGCCGCCGCGAGCGGCCACTGTCGACGGGTTCATATCAGTCGTGTTTTCTGTCATTTGGTTTTCCGGGCAATATAGAACGCGAAAATCCGCAAAGGCACCGTTCGGAGTGTCCGGGCACGAGTTCGAAGTTCTCAATTCCCGAGTCGTTGTGCAAGGAATGACTTCCAATTAAGTACGAGGCAGGCTTCATAGAAGCGCGAGGGTCAAAGCCGGTTGCAACTTCAACGATTCTGAAAGCATCCATGAAAGTCGCCGAGGGTCAGCGCTCAGTTTTGAAGTCCCACCAAAAACAGGCAGTAGATAGTGGGCCTTCGAAGACTCGACCCACCCTGTGTTGAAAAAATGAACCGCCTTGGGATTCACCTCAATTCACATTGCTATCCGGTCAAACATCAGACATACTTGATGCGTGTCTGCCCCGCTGATATTCCGCCGGTGCTGCCCTCTATGAAACGTGTTTTCCCTGTTGTTACCGCATTTTGTGCGTCGCTCGTCTGCACTTGGGTGCAAGCAGCTGACGAGCCGGGCGAAGTGTTGTTTGAGTCACAGATCCGTCCGATTCTCAAGTCGAATTGCTTTCATTGCCACGGCGAAGAAGACAAGGTCGAAGGGAAACTTGATCTGCGATTGGCTCGGTTTCTCGTCAAGGGGGGCGAAAATGG
>JANXOO010000415.1 GCA_025353525.1 Schlesneria sp.
AGGTCGCGTACGAGCAATTGCCATTGCCGGTCCTGCCGTTGTGCCCCCAGCAATCTGGCATTGGCAGGCAATTCGGGCGGAATTGTTTCGACGCCGTCCAGTGTGATGATCACTTCAAGCACGTGACTTTTCAGGACTTCCAAGGGTTCAAACAGCACAAGTTTTCCGCCGCGAAAAATCGCGATCTTGTCGGCGACTCGTTCGACTTCGGACATCTGATGACTCGAGAGCAACACCGTTCGACCGGCGGCTGCGACATCGACCATGCTTTCGAGGAATTCCCGGCGAACCAGCGGATCCAGACCCGATGTCGGTTCGTCCAGCATCAGCAATTCGGGCTCGTGTGCCATCGCCAGCGCCAGCGAGACTTTGCCCTGCATTCCTTTTGACAGTGACTTGATCGGCTTGTCGCCCGGCAGTTCAAATCGCTGAATCAGGTGCTGATACCGCGGCTGATAACCGAGCGGATAAAACCCTGCAGCGAACCAGCCGATTTCGGCAACGGTCATCCATTCGTACAGGGCAGGGCGGTCTGGCATGTATCCGACGCGGCGACGGATCTCGGCACCGTGGACCCTGCTGTCCAGTCCCATCTTACGCGGTGTACCGCTGTCTGGGGGGAGCAATCCGAGCAGGATTTTTAGTGCCGTTGTTTCCCCGCACCGTTCTCGCCGAGCAGCGCGACAACCTCACCGCTGTGCCCGGCGAACGACACCTGGTCGAGTGCCGTCTGATTTCCAAACCGTTTTGTAACCTGCTGAAACTCAAAGATCGCAGTCATGGCAAACCTTTCTGTTGAAGCAAAAGGCAAGGGGAGTAAGGTTTCCTGTGTCCAGTTGAATCCGACTGTCGAATCCGTCTCGGTCTTCGCCAGACAGAGGCGGGTCTGAAGGGACCCGTGGGGCTGATTTCAAAAAATCAGGATCGTTCCGGCGTCACCGATTCGCTTTCGTGTTGTGGCAGTTCGCTGGTCCATGATTCGTCGACCAGCGCATAGAATTCCTGTTTGTTCAGGCCGCTTTGTTTGGCTTCGACAACGACCGCGCGTACGCGATCGTGAAGCAGCTTTGTCCGATGCTTGCGGCTACGCTCGGTTGCCTGTTTGGTGATCCGCAACCCTTCGCCGCGGATCGGTTCCAGGAAGCCGTCCCCCTGCAAATCGCGGTAGGCCCGGGCGACCGTGTTCGGATTGACCGCCAACATC
>JANXOO010000474.1 GCA_025353525.1 Schlesneria sp.
GGCGCGCCAGATGCCGCTGACCCACAGGTAATCGGCTCGGTCGTCATCCCATGCCCAGTATCCCGGAATCCATTCCACATGGTCTCCTGCAGGTCGTTGATCGGGAGGCAATTCCTCAATCAGCGCAGGCGGCGCTGTTGGTGCGAGAATTCCCGGTTCGGGATTGAACGTCACCATCTGAGCAAATCCCTCGTGGACGGGGCCGCGAACGAGAACTTCGGCTCCTTCCATCTCAGCAGAGGATATCTCTGCAGCGGTACAGCGATTCAGCAAACAGAGGCTTCCACAGACAATGGCGAGGGCAGCGAACGCCCACCGTCGCGTAAACTCATGTTTTTTCACGTCGAGATTCTTTTTTTAAGGAAGAGAATGTCAGATTGTCTTTTTCAATCAGTTAAAAGCCGCGAGGGATATGTCCCATGAGGACCAGCACCACGACAATAACAAGTACCAGACCAAGGCCTCCGCTTGGTCCATAGCCCCAGTCACGTGAATGATTCCAGTGGGGCAGGCCACCCGTCAAAAGCAGAATCAGAATGATCAGCAGAATTAGTCCCATTGCATTTTCCTTGTTGAGTACATGGTTTCCATCGCGAGTCGACGTATCTTTGTCAGGCCAGTATCTACAGTAATTTGCCGCAGTTAACCGAAGTTAAGTGACCGCAGCCAGGAAATCAATCGAGAGATCCCCAAGGGACCACACTTGGCGTGTCATTACTCGTTTGGCTCAAGCTCATGGTTTGATGACCGTGAGCTTGAACTCGCTGATAGCATCGGCCCCTTTCGCAGGATGGCCGGTCAATTTGATCGAGAAGTTTCCGAGCGAAGCGTCATCGGCGGTTGTCAGCGTGATGCGAGTTTCCGAGTCGCCATTCTTGATGACGGGCTCTTGCGGATCTCGAGTCACACCCGTGGGCAGATCGCCGAATTCCAAAGCGACATCCTGATCGAAGGTCTTGTCTCGTTTGATCCCGATAGAAATCGTTTTTGTTTCGCCCTGCTTGAGTGATGTTGAAGATCGTGGCGGCGTCAACGTGAAAGTGTCTTTCGGGGTGACTGTCAGTCGAAAGTCGACGTGAGCGTCACCTCCCTTTGTCGGATGCCCCGCCACTTTCACTCGGAATTCCCCGGCATCCGCTCCATTCGCTACAGTGAATGTGACCTTTGCGTCGGTATCACCATGCTTGATGACCGGATTGGCGGGCTCGACCGTTACTCCTTTCGGGATTTCGCTGAACGCAATTGAAACATCTTCGTCAAAATTCGTCGCCCGCTTGATGCCGATCACCGATTCTGTTGTTTCGCCTTGCTGGACGGACGTCGACGTCAGGGGCACGGTCAAATTAAATGTTCCCTCAGCTTGTCCGAAAGTCGTTGTCTTAGGGGACTTGTCCGTCGTTCCCGGCCCCCCCGGAGTTCCCTGCGTACAGCCGGACATGACCACCATTGCGAGCATCGCCAATACCGTCGTTAAGTTTTTCACGTGTGTTTGCTTTCTTTGAGTCATTGGAATTCCTTCGCATCCGCGATCACCGAATCATGAGCGAAATTTCGTAATCGATTCGCCAAAAAACAGGTTCATCGACTTGAATTATTGTGGAATTTTGCCAAGTCGTCTTTCTGGTCGTTCAACAGCATCGCCCTGACGCTCCTGATTGAAGCCAATTCACTTGCTAAAGTTAAGGCCTGGATCTTCCTTAGGGGCGCCGAGCAATTTGAAGTTGAATTTCTGATCGCCATCGGCGACCAATCCAGCGATTAATGTTCCGCCGTCTTTTCGTTCGAGCGCCAAGCCATTCTTTT
>JANXOO010000531.1 GCA_025353525.1 Schlesneria sp.
CGAAGCCTTCGAGCCAGACGCGCATGGGTTCATGACCCTGCAACTGGCGCGGTCCAGGAGGGTCGTGCGGCTCAATCTCCTGGGCCAACTGAAACTCGACCATCCATTCGTTCCGGGTGTCTCCCTTTACCCCACCCTCGATACACCCGCACTGCTACCGACCGACGATGAGCTAACGGCAATCTTGAGGTTCAAGCCGAAGAAGGCTGAAGAGGGAAAGGACATTCCGATTTCCATCGGTCAGTCTCCGATCTACGGACAGCAGTCGGTGATGGCCTCGTACAATGATCTATTGGCGCGGCCACTTGGCGTAGTGGGCAATACCGGATCAGGAAAATCATGCTCGGTGGCTCGAATTATTCAGGAAGCCTTGGCGGAAACCACAGATGGCAGGCAAGCCTCCAAAGCAAAATTTATCATCCTCGACATAAATGGTGAGTACTCCAAGGCGTTCGGGATCGAGCAAAACGCCGGGAAGGAATTGAATGCGGCTTACGTCAACGGCAAGAAATTCTACCTCCCGCTATGGGCGTTCAATCTGAATGAGTTGGTCGCTTTCTTCGAGGCGGCGCAAGCCAGTCAAGTTCCCGTTTTAGAACGCGTTCTCACCGAAATTCGTGAGGACGCGATTGATGTTGGCGACTCGACCAAGAAGTTCCGTCGTCTAGTGGAGTGCTTGGACTCTTGTGCAAATCATCTTGATGCCGCGTCTGGGCTGCTAAGTTCCCCCGAAAAGTATATGTCTGGAGAGAACCTGCGAAATCTCGTAGAGCATATCTCTTCAAGCCTTGAACAAATACGATCAATACCTATCGCCGATTACGTTTTTCCAACGTCCATTTTGACGGCAGGAGCGATGGAGCAGGCTGCCAAGCAACTTCCAGAGAAGCGAATCCCTCCTCAATCGGCCCAAACCATGGATGCTTTTTTCACGACGCTTAAGCACGACTTGGCGACGGTGCGGGGAGTCGCAATGTCGAAGGGCCAGTTGCGGGAGGTAACGGCAGATTCCCCTATCGCGTTCGCGGCGAAGCTTCTATTGATCGATGACTTTTTTATTCGGGCAGTCGCTCGTTTTCGAGGGCAGGAGCGAATTCAGGAGTACCTCGCAACACTGAGACTGAGGATTAGTCGTCAGCTAAGTGACAAGCGATGGTCGGTTTTCACCACCATCGGTCCAGCCGATATTGACGCCGTGGTCAACGAGATGATCGCTAACGAGGCACAGGTCTCGGTCCTCGACTGTTCGATGCTTGCGCATGATGTTCTCCCTTCCTTCTGTGCGGTTTTTGGGCG
>JANXOO010000534.1 GCA_025353525.1 Schlesneria sp.
CCGCAACTCGGCAAAATTGGACTCAGTCGCGGCGGCATACATGCTTCCCACCGCCAGCCAGCGGCCCTCATTTTTTTGCAATCGCATGGCTCCATCGGGACGACTACGGTCGTGCCGGATTGCGAATGTTGCCTGCAGGAAAGCCGTTGCCTCACGTGACAGGGTTACTTGCCGTGGCGTATGCCGTCTGCCTGATTCCGGTCAGCCTGCTGCCCGGCCAATGCGGCCTTGCCGGTTCAGTTTATTCGGTCGTGGCAATCATGTCAGGAATCTGTTACCTGGTAGCCTCGATGATGTTTGCCTGGAATGAAACCCGATCGAGTGCCCGACGCCTGTTGTGGACCTCGCTGATTTATTTGCCTGTGCTGTTGCTGACCCTGACGTGGGATCATTTGCGGCTGCTGGAACGACTTTAACATCCGATTTCTGGCGGAACGAATGCCAAACAAACGTTCCCGACTTATGTAGTGAATGAGACTGACATGACACACGCTGTTGCGGCTCCGACCCTGAAGATGGGTATTCCGATCTCGAACGCCAAGCTCGGGATGTGGTTGTTCCTCGGTACGGAAATCATGTTCTTCACGGCATTCATTGGCACGTATATCGTGATGCGAATGGGTTCGCTCGGCTGGCCAACAGATACTCATGTCACGCACATCAACATCTTTCTGGGTGGCACCAACACGTTCGTGCTGATTGTCTCCAGTTATTTTGTCGTCGTTTCGCACGACTGCCTGCTGTCGCACCAGTACGCGAAAGCATGGAAGTTCATGCTGTTCACACTCATCCTTGGATTCGTGTTCCTCAGCATCAAAGGCGTCGAATATACCGGCAAATTTCAGCATGATATTCTGCCCGGT
This sequence comes from Schlesneria sp., assembly GCA_025353525.1. Taxonomy (GTDB): domain Bacteria; phylum Planctomycetota; class Planctomycetia; order Planctomycetales; family Planctomycetaceae; genus Schlesneria. Next base: position 864 of record JANXOO010000534.1, read on the forward strand.
CACATTCCCGAAAACAATCTTCAGGCAATGGACAAGGTCGTCCATCAGTTCGGAAAACTGATGGACCGCAGACTGGCCGCCGCCTTTCCAAAACAGTCGAAGCGGGAAGATCAAAAAACTGAACTTGATAACCGGATCAAGTCCCTGAACGAGAAGTCAGGGCGTTCCCCCGCTGAAGAGCAGGAACTGAAATCCATGTCGAATCTTGCCAAATTGAACTCCGAATATGTCAGCCTGAAAGAGCATGTGCGATCGAACCTGGCGTTGAAGGTTCCTTTGGCAAATTTTGATGCGATTCGGAAAGAAGAGCATGCGTCTTACGACCCCGTTAATCTCGACGATGTCAACAAAAAGGTCGAAGAGATTCTGGCTGACAAAGAATTGGGGCCGCTCGCCAGCGGACTTGGTCCTGCTCATCCGATCCTGTATGGAAACCTGTTTGCATCGAATTACTTCCTGATGACCGGATTCCACGCGATCCACGTCATCATCGGGCTGTTCATGTTTATTCTGGTTCTGATGAAGGGGGGTCGCCTGTGCGTTGACGACGCAATTCTGGTCGAGAATATCGGCCTGTATTGGCACTTCGTCGATCTCGTGTGGATCTTCCTGTTCCCTCTGCTGTACATTATTTGACAGAAATATCTGACAGAAAACGGCTGAAACCTCCCGACATGTTGTCGGTCACGATTTGAAAGAAGTGTGCCATGTCCGATCACGAACAACACGATTCGCATAGTGCTGCCTATTGGAGGGTCTTTTGGGCGCTGTGCGGCTTCACTGTCATTTCAGTCGTTGCGGACCTCGTCGCGCTTCCCAGTAAATTCATGCTTGGAGCGATCGTCCTGGCTGTGGCAACCGCCAAAGCGCTTTGTGTGATGATGTACTTCATGCACCTGAAGTTCGAACGAGCCTGGAAGTACCTGCTGCTCGCACCGACAATGATTATTGCCGCCGCATTGCCGGTGGCATTGCGGCCGGATATCGGCGCCCATTATTACGTCCAGGATGTCAAGCAGCTGGGGGCCGATTACCAGGAACATCTCGAGAGAACCGCCGCACATTCCGCTGGCCATCATTGATGACCGGTCCGAGTCCGAATGCCGCTTCGGCGGATGCGACGACGATGACCGCCGCATTGATCGTGTCGCAGTTGCGACACCGGTATAAAGAACGTGAAGCACTGTGCGGCATCGGCTTCACGGTCGCTCCTGGAGAAATCTTCGGGCTACTCGGTCCTAACGGAGGGGGCAAGACCACGCTGTTTCGGCTGATCGCCACACTGCTTCCGATTCAGTCGGGGAACGCAACCCTGCTGGGAACCAATGTTGCCAACGATCCCGATTCTGTTCGTCGGAAAATCGGTGTCACGTTTCAGTCTCCGAGTCTTGACGGCAAATTGACGGTCGCGGAAAACCTCAGGCACCAAGCTCATTTGTACGGAATGGCCGGTGCGAATGCCGCTTCCCGGATCGACGAATTGTTGAATCGACTGGGCGTCGCCGACCGCCGCCATGACCGGGTCGACGCACTGTCAGGAGGACTCAAGCGTCGCGTTGAAGTCGCAAAAAGTTTACTCCATATGCCTCCTGTCCTGCTGCTGGACGAACCGAGTACGGGTCTTGATCCCGGTGCCAGGCACGATCTGTGGGAATACCTGACGCGATTGCGTCGCGACGACGGAACCACGGTATTGGTGACCACGCATTTGATGGAAGAAGCGGGACGATGTGACCGATTGGCAATCCTCGATCGCGGGCACATTGTGGCGTTAGGGACCCCCGATGAACTTCGGCAGTCGATCGGAGGCGATTGCCTGACGATTCAGACCGCCGATCCGACATGGCTATCAGAACAGATTGCCTCCCGATTTCAGATAACACCGCAAAGGATTGGCGATTCGCTGAGGATCGAACGTCAGGCGGGACACGAGTTGTTGCGCGACCTTGTGGCAGCATTCCCGACTCAAATCGCCGCGATCTCACTGGCCAAACCGACGCTCGAAGACGTCTTCATCGCCCGAACAGGGCATCAGTTTTGGGACGCGGAAGCGGCGGATTGAGGGGCTGGTTCTGAATTTGAAGCATTCATTTTCAAATGGAGCGAAGACTACTTCCGCTTCCTGTGTCCGGGTTGCGGTGAAATAGGGTGCGGTCCGCTCGGTACCGCTGAAAATGCGGGAAAATCGCGAGTTTTGTGAGGAATGGAGCTGGGTGTCCCTAACGCCACAATGTGCCCGCGATCGAGGATTGCCAATCGGTCACATCGTCCCGCTTCTTCCATCAAATGCGTGGTCACCA